>JAFMRP010000356.1 GCA_017354095.1 Ktedonobacteraceae bacterium | reverse complement strand
CCATAGACATGCTGATACAGAAGCGAGGTGTGATCTCTTCCATCAAAAATGGCATGGCCCGTGAGCAGCTCGTACGTTCTACTTGGCTTTCTCAGCGCTGCTCTTCCTTGCTCGTTGAGGAGGTGCGGAGATAAGATAGAGGGAAGACTCATGGGTCATCTTTGTGCTTCAGGCTCTCTTCCCGCGTGGGAGGAAAGCTAGAAAACAATTTTAAGGTGATCTCCACGTACCATTACACCATCTTTTCGGCATTGGGCGTGCTCTTTCCCGTGCCATAGATACCGCAAAAACTCCGTATGTGTACTGAGCGTATCTTTCCCAGTAAGGAGGCAATGATTGGCTATGACTTCTCACATACCACCCACGGATCTCGCGTTGTCACGACGAGCGCGGCGGATGTTTGAACCGTATCACACCATGATTTTCTTTGCACCGGAGGCGCGGCAGGCATTTCTTGATATGGGGTTAAAAGGCTACTGGATGGGCTATTTTGCCTCGCGATCCGCGCCACTTGGACCTGTCTCTGCAGCGGTCGCAACGGCTACCTTTTACCATTTCCACCCCGATATGGTGGCTCGCGCTCTCCCCGATGCGTGGCGCATCGCCAGCCCGGAGCAGGTACTGGAGGTGCGTCTCCAAGCTGCCGATGCAGCGCTCCGCCGTCTCCTCGGCGACCAGGTTGCGTCTGCTGAGATGGCGGAGGCGGCGGACCTGGCACAAGAGGCGACATGCGGCTGCTCCGTCAATGGGCGAGCGCTCTTTGCAGGGTACTCACAACTGCCCTGGCCGAAGGAGCCGCATCTGGTGCTCTGGCACGCCACGACGCTCCTGCGTGAGCATCGCTGGGATGGACACATGGCGACGCTGCTGACAGAGGGAATTGATGGCTGCGAAGCTCACCTCACCTATGTTGGCACAGGCGAGGTGTCCAGAGCGACGATGCAACCTCTACGCGGCTGGAGTGACGAGGAGTGGGATGCAGCAGCCAAGCGCTTGCAGCAGCGCGGCATGCTAGATGCGCATGGGCTTCTGACACCTGCTGGGAAACAGGTGCGCCAGGCGATCGAGGATCGTACCGATCTGCTGGCCCTGCCTCCCTGGCAACACCTGGGAGGAGCGCGATCCGAACGCCTGCTGGCTCTCGCCCAGCCCATCAGCCAGCGCATTGTAGACCAGGGCGGCATCCCACACGTCAATCCTATGGGTCTGTCAAGTTCTGGGTCCTGATTGCAGCCGGCGCGTTCTCTCACTGCAAGCACCATAGAATGTCCTCACGCTCGTTCTTTCGCGCCTTTTATCGCAGGACCAGGTCGTCTGGTTCCCCAAAGGCGCGCGGTCCAGTGCGTCTCCCAAGGCAATCGTCTCTCACTTTGGAAACTGGCTCTACAGGCCGCATGACAGCAAAGCGGCCCTCAAAACCCTGCTGTGCCAATGCGCCCCACGAGCCGATTGAAAAGTGAGAGGCGATTGCCCTTGGCTGACATCCATGAGCAACCCGTCTGCTGGAGCACGATGCTACCACCGAGTTGTGTCCCTCTTGACATCCTCAAAGAAACGCTCTGCAAGCTTCACATCGTGCTCGCTCGCTCCTCCCCAGCAGCTGCAAGCACTGATGACGCTCCTCTTCACCGGGGCGACGGGAGAGCAAGGCAACTCATCAACTGTTTGGATATAGCTCCACCTTTCTCGATGGCAGAGCCAGTTGCTCTCTTCCAACCCTTCCGGCTCTACACCATTGGGACTCCATCTTTCTCAACTCTATTGAACGGGGTCAAGCTCAACGTGGAGGTTACTGTCACTGAGGGCGAAGGAAGCAAGCAAACCGTACGTAAAAAGGCGGCTTTGAAATTCCTCTCAAAGCCGCCTTTTTCAAACCTTCTTTCTTTTTAAGGGAGAAGGGGATGGAAATGTGTTGCCAGGTACGCAATAATGCAGACCATCTGTATGAACACTACGAGCCAGAAACGGATGACGAAAGAGCGTTTGCTGGTCTTATGGTGAAAATAATGCCGCGCAATCCATGCGGCGGGGCTCCCTCCCAGCAAGGCCAGCAGCAACAACGTCCTTTCTGATATCCGCTGCGTGTCTTTTTTTGCTGCGTGCTTGTCTATGCCATACAGAGCAAACGTGATAACGTTCAAAAGCAGCAGCAGGATGAATATGGTATAAAGAATGTCTCTGCTCATATGAGGTATGGGAAAGTTCCTTTCTTTGATCGATCTGGGACGACTCTGTAAGGAGAGGATGGCTGGCCTTGAACGGTTGTTATCTCAAGGCTGAAGTCGGCACTTTTGATCTGTTCATGAGTCTATGTAAAGAGACGGTTATGCTCAAAAAAGAGACAAAAGCTAGCCAAAGTGGATAAGGTTCTTTTTCCAATGGGAAAACAGCACTCATGCCTTTGCCTTTTTACGTACGGTTTGCTTGCTTCCTTCGCCCTCAGTGACAGTAACCTTCACGTAGAGCCGAGCTGGCCTGATCTTTTCAGTTCACCGTTTTACGCCGCTATCGGCTCGTTTCAGCTTGGCTAACGAGCTCGCCAGTATGCTGCCAATACAACAAACGGTGAAGTGAATCTGTATTCAGTTCACAGTTCAAACTCGAAAATGGCTAGTTGCCTATTTTCGCTAAGATCTTAGTCATGGCTCAGTTCCCGTCCATTGGTCCATTCATGCAGAAATGAGCCATTTTGTTCGCCTCTGCATGGACTACGAGGACAGTAATTGGTTCAAACCAGACGGAATATGGTTCAAAGTGGCAAAAAGACAGTTTGTAGTCGAGCAAGAGCACGCAACTGAATGATTCCCTCTCGAATCATTGGCTGTAGCTCTGCTGTCTCAAGTGGCTTATCAGGCCAATGGACTACTTTGCCGTTTTGACCCATATACTGTCCGACCAGTCATTCACCCATAAACGTTCCCGGTTAGGATAAAGAGATTGTCAAACCACAAAAGAGCTGATGGAAGAAACCAGATCGGAGGTAGTTTTCTCAGGAAAAGCTCTCGCTGTCAGTGTCGTACTGGCCAAGCGAGACGTCATTCCGCCGATAGTTGCCAGGGCCGTCTCACCTTGCTCATTCCAAGTACCTTCGTGATGGCAAACCATTTCTACCATTCTGGCTTGGAGATGAGGAAGCGGGAGAGCGTCTTCGGCTGGTTCGGTCAGCGTGCCAGGAGCCGAGAGAGCAGAGGCAGCCCACGCTCAATCGCCAGCAGAGGAGCCGCCAATCGCTCCAGATCCTCGTGGGTATCCAGTGCAGAAGAAGGAGTATTGGCAGACAGAGGCGTTGTCGGATCTGCAAGAAGATGGGGCTGTTCGGCTTGGTTATCGGCTGCCCAGCACCCATGGTATCGTGGCTCGCTCGTCTGTTCTCGCAAGATGCAGGTCGTTAAGGTGAGTATACCAGTTCAAGGAAAAGCGTCAATCTGGATCGGCATGTCTCGGGATATCTGCTGGCTTTCAGAGGTGGATCTGGCCAAAGAAGCCATCTATGCGTCTTGCTTTTATCTCGATAGCTAGGCCAGACGACCTTTTTTTACTGAGCGGATTCCGCTCTGCCGCCTTTGAACTTTGCTGGTGTCCATCTCTTATGTTAAGCGTCTCTGCGGAAGTGTTGGTCAAGGCTACAACCACTTAACTCCAACTGTAGAGCTAGGATGCCTCTTTCTCGTGTAACCCTTGTATAATAAGAGCTACATCTCTCTTCGCCTTTTCACGAAGAGAAAGAACTAGCAACTTCAGGAGTATTTTTCATGAGCGAACCACGGAGCAGTGCCGCGCAAACCCACCCAATTAGCAATATCATGCCTCCAACTTCGGGCAACACAGTGCCTCGTGTGCCGATCGAGCCGGGGACGATGTTGAGCCTCCGACAAGCACATGATGTCACCCTTTCGCCTGATGGGCAGCGGGTCGCGTTTACGCTCTCGGCATTCGTGGCCGATCGGCAGAAAGTGCAGGCGCGTATCTGGACGGTGGAAACCTCTGGAAGAGATGAGGCCCAGCCTTTGACCAAAGGGCCGGGAGACGATGTGCATCCGCGTTGGTCCCCCGACAACCGCCAACTTGCCTATGTTTCTACCGGTGAAGGCGAGAAAGAGAAGCCACAATTGTATGTCATAGCGGCACATGGCGGTGAGGCAAGGCGTGTTTGTACGATGCCCAACGGCGTGAGCGAGCCGGAATGGGCACCTGATGGCAACCGCATCGCTTTGCTCTCGCTGGAAGGCGAGGAACTACCAAGAGACCCTCTTGTGGTTCTACCCACATGCCATCGTCGCCTGTGGATCGTGCGGCCTGACGTCACTATCCCTGAACCGGTCACACCGGACCATCTCACCGTGTGGGAGTAAGCTTGGTCGCCTGATGGCAAGCAGATCGCCGTTTACTACTCAACCGGCCCGGATGAGACAGATTGGTACAACGGCCAGGTTGGCATCGTGCCCGCCAGCGGGGGAGCGGTACGTCAGATTTCGCAGTTGGAAGGTCAGGCGAGCAGTCTTGCCTGGTCGCCTGATGGCAAGCAGATCGCCTACGTTACCGGCAATTGGAGCGACCGGGGACTGGTTGGCGGTGATCTGTTCGTGCAAGCTATTGAGGATGGCGAGATCCGTCATCTTACTCCCAACGGGACACGCAGCCTGAGTTGGTGTCGCTGGTTCCCTGATCGCCAGCAGTTGCTCTACGCGGCATGGTCGGGTTCACCCATCAAATTGGTCTCCTGAATGTGCAGGATAGCCGTATGGAAACACTGGCTGAAGATTTTGTGATCGGGGAGCATTTTGATCCGCGCTTCTCCGCAACCCCCGATCTTAAGAGGATGGCGGTTACACATGCCACTCACGACCATCCTTACGATGTGTGGTTGGGGGAACTGGTTGGGGAAGGCACCACCATGAGTGGCATCGAGTGGCGACAACTCACGCGCTTGAACCCCATCGCAGAAGAGACGTTGGCGATCGCGCCCACCAATCGCATCCGCTACGAAAGCGTCGATAACTGGCAGATTGATGCGCTCTTTACCTCACCGCTTCACCACGATGGCAAAACGCCCCCTCCGTTAGTGGTGCATGTACATGGTGGCCCGTCTTTCGCCTACGTCGATAGTTGGGGTGGATGGGCACAGGTGCTGGCCTCGGCAGGCTTTGCCGTGCTCGAAGCCAACATTCGCGGCAGCCAGGGGCGTGGAACCGCCTTCTCCGATGCGGTGCTGGGCGACATGGGGGGGAAGGACTTTCAGGACATTCTGTGTGGTGTTGATTACCTGGTCCAGCAAGGTCTGGTAGATGCCAACCGCGTTGGCATCATTGGCTGGAGCTACGGTGGCTTCATGACGGCGTGGGCGCTGACGCAGACAAATCGTTTTAAGGCTGCGATGATGGGCGTGGGCATCTGCGATTTCCACAGCTTCCATGCGCAAACGAACATCCCTGACTGGGACAGGCGCTTCATCGGCGCTGACATCCTGGAACGCCCCGAAGCCTATCGTGAGCGCTCTGCCATCACCTACGCAGCCGCGTGACCACTCCTACGCTGATTATTCACGGTGAAAAGACGAGTGCGTACCGGTCAATCAGGCGTACGCCTTCCAGCGTGCCCTCAAGGAGCATGGGGTTCCCGTCGAGTTGGTCGTCTATCCCAGTGAGGGTCACGGCCCAAAAGAGAAAAACCACGTGCGTGACCTGGAAGAGCGTCTGGTACGCTGGTGCAAACACTATTTATAATATGTTTTCTAGACAGAGGTAAGCCATCCTTCCGAGGAGTCGTCGTTCCTTTCCCTGGGTA
>JAFMRP010001458.1 GCA_017354095.1 Ktedonobacteraceae bacterium | reverse complement strand
GCCTGCCTGCTACTACGCGCAAAGCTCCATAGAGCGTCACATGCACCTGCATCATTGTTCTCCCGATCTCTCCACGTGGATGACATTAGCGTTTGTCTGCCCATCCTCTACCACGAGGCCATCTGGCTATTTGTGTCTGATCAACAGGGATAAACCATCAGGAGGGGCGCGAGGTGGCTATGCAACGCCTACGCGCATTGTTGGTCCCGTTACCAGCGATCCCAATGTAAGACTGAGTCGAGCGGCTCGCGCGGCGCTGGCTTGAAATCCGTTCCTTTCGTGTATGCTAGTGGGATCAGCGCGGCCTGCGTGATTTTTTCGTAGGGGATACCAAGCACCTCTGCCGCCTCTTTTTCATAGGCCAGGTGCAGGGTTGTCCAGGCCGTTCCCAGTCCCCGCTCGCGTGCGGCCAGCATGAAACTCCAGCTTGCCTGGATGATCGATCCCCAGGCGCCTGCCTGCGTGCCAGATGGCTTTCCATCAACGCGACCTCTGAAGCAGGGAATGAGCATCACCGGTACTTCATGCATATGCTCGGCGAGATAATCGGATGAACTCACCACTCGCTCCTGAATCTTGCCGCGTTCGGAATTCTGCGCGTACTGGGCGGTCACGCCGGGACTGGCGCGGTAGGCGTGGTAGCTGCTGCGATAGAGATCTGCCAGAGCTTGCTTATGTTCTGGATTTGTCACAACCACAAAATGCCAGTGTTGCCGGTTACTGGCCGTTGGCGCTTGCACAGCGATTTCCAGGCATTCCCTGATCACTTCAGGTTCAACCGCGCGTGTGAGATCCAGCCGTTTGCGTACCGCGCGCGTGGTCGTTAGTAGCTCGTCAGATGTGAGGTTGAGTTTTGTCATGATTGCGTTTGCACTTTCTCTGTTGATATATTCCCGGTATACTGTAGACCATACAGGGTCGATGATGTTCCTGCTGGTGGGAAGCTATGTCGCGACTGGTATAGCTCCCTACCATAGACTGGCACGCTTTTCTTCATTAACTCGTTTCTCGTGCCCTCGCCCATTCTTTCTCGCGCAAGATGAATTTCTGGATCTTGCCGGTGGACGTCTTGGGATGGTTAACGAGGAAAATAGGCGAAGCGCCAGCCAACGGTTTATCGTACTCAGAAAGGCTTTACCTGATCAGTTAAATTACCGCTCAAATCAGAGAACTTCTCTATTTCTAGCATATGACTGTTGATGAATTATATAATGAGGGAGATTGAGAGATCAAGGGGCAGAACCTGGTGAACTCCCCTGGTAGTAGCAAAGGAGCGAGCAAGACTATGGAGAGTAAAGTCTATCGCAGCGAATTGACCCCTGTCAGTTTTTTGGAGCGCAGTGCTCTCATTTTTCCCCAAAAAACGGCGGTGGTCTATGGTGATCGGCGCTATACCTATAGCGAATTTGCCGAACGTGTTTATCGCCTTGCCTCACAACTACGCCGTTCGGGTCTCAACAAACATGATCGTGTCGCCTTTCTCTGTCCCAACATCCCGCCAATACTTGAAGCCCATTTTGCTATTCCAGCAGCAGGGGGTATTCTGGTAGCTATTAATACGCGTTTGAATACGCAAGAGATTGGCTTTATTTTACGACACTCTGGCGCGAAATATCTCTTTGTTGATGATAAACTGTATCCCCTTGTTGCACCTCTCGACCTGAGTCAACTCACTGTTGTGCATATAGCCGATAGCGGAGATGACAACGATCCCTATGAGCAGTTTCTGGCTGCTGGTTCACCTGAACCGCTGGAGAGCTGGTTGGAAGACGAAGAGGAGACGATCTCCATCAACTACACCTCTGGCACCACTGGCAACCCTAAAGGTGTTATGTATAGCTATCGTGGTGGTTATCTCAATGCCCTGGGTGAGGTTATTGAATCAGGTATAAGAAGCGATAGCGTTTATCTTTGGACGTTGCC
>JAFMRP010000355.1 GCA_017354095.1 Ktedonobacteraceae bacterium | reverse complement strand
GGGCTGCTCATCTGTAGGGGCAAGGGGCGGGGAGGGGCTGAGTGGGGCCCTTGAGGTTGCCCGTGCGTGCTTCCCCAAAACAACCCCTGAACCTGAATTACCTCACTACAGCAGCGACCGCAGTTGCTGCCCTATCCTGCTCAGGAGAAGCCCCTGCTGGCTCTGCAGAAAAAAATGATCGCCCGGCAACATCGTCAATGTACACCCCCGGCGCGTCTGCTCATACCAGCCCTGGAGATCCTGCACGCTCACCATCGGGTCCTGCTCCCCTCCAAAAACCGAGATAGGCACATCAAGAGGCGCTTCCTGCGCGTACACATACGTCTCACATAGCTCAAAGTCTGCGCGCAGTATCGGGAGCACAATCTGCAGTAATTCTTCGTGCTCGAAAACAGCCTGCGGCGTCCCTCCCAAACGGCGCAGCGCATCCACCAGCGCCGCGTCAGGCAGGCTATGCATAGGAGCGTCCCGATCCGGAAGCTGAGGCCCGCGATGCGCCGCTACAAAGAGATGAACGGGTTCCGGCGCGTGCATCCTGCGCAAATATCGCGCGAGCTCGAAACTAATTAAGGCCCCCATACTATGACCGAAGAAGGCAAACCGCATATCAAGAAAGGGAACCAGCGCCCGGCCAAGTGCCTCAACCAGCGGTTCCAGGCGCGTAAACAATGGCTCCCTCAGCCTGCTCTCGCGACCCGGCAAGTAGACCGGGCAGACATCTACCTCCGGCGGCAAGCCCTCTGCCCAGCCACGAAAAATAGTGGCGCCCCCGCCTGCAAATGGCAGGCAAAACAGGCGCAGCCGCGCTTGCGCTTTCGTACGTGCTAACCAGGAACCCGCATCTACACTCATCGCGTCCCTCTATCCATCCACTAAAAATAGTAGGTCGCACAGCCTACCTGTATCCCTGCTCCAACAGCAATGATCAAACCAATATCACCAGGCTCCGCCAGGCATCGCTCCTGCACAAACTGCCACGCGTTCGGCAGCGATGAGGTGAACAGATCACTCTGGGCCTGCACATCTACAAACTTGCTCCTCTCCACTTCCATGATATCACTCAAACCGTCAATAAAGCTTGATGAAATCTGCGGAGGCAGGATCACCTTGATCCGCGAGAGATCCAGCTGCTCAACACGCAGCAACTCCTGCACCGTTTCACGAATGCAGCGCTGATAGTATTGCGCGATACGTTCATTCTCCTCAATGTGCAGGGACATCTTCCCCTCGTGCAGCTCCGTATGGGTCTCAACGGCATCGATATACTCCGTAAAATGTCTGAATACGAAGTTTCCGAAACCCGTCCCTCCATCCGGGCTCTCATCCAGAATCAGCGCCGATGCCGTCTCCTCTATGCCCCGCAACATGGTGGGCAGCACATCCCGGTTGTTCTCAACCTCCGCTGTGACAATCAGCGCACTTTTCGCCTTCTGCCCCCTGATCATCCCCACAGCGGCATAGCAGCCATTAAGAAAACCTATCGCGCCATTAAAAAGATCGAACGAGAATGTTTTCTTATCCTGCTGCGATTGAATGACATCATTGATCTGGAGCATGCCCGCTACCATCGAAGCAACGGCAGGTTCACAGAGAAATTCATCGCGATATACCCCGGTGTAGATCAAAAGATCGATGTCGTTACGGCTATATGCCGATGCCTCCAGACAGCGCCCGGCAGCAGCCTGCGCCATCTCCAGCGCTTCACGCTTCACCTGCATCTCAGCCGGCAACGTTCCACTGCTGGCGATGCGGATACGTTGTGTTCGTGGCAGCAGTGGCACAAACTTCTCCCTTGTTGCCGCGACCTTTTCAGGCTTCCACGATCCCGTTGCCACACGGCGCAGGCGATCTGGAAGATCATCAAGAGTGTAGATAGCCGTACCAATATTGACCCCCGACCCCGTGATCCCAAACACCACATTGCTGTCCGACTTGATCTGACCGGACAGGATATGGTCCATAAGCGCCACAAAATGCGTGGTAGTGGCGGTATTGGCCCGTTCGGCAATGTTGTTAATCAGATTTCCGTCGTGGCAGAGCTCCTGGCCAAAGTAGCTGTTGATCTCGCGACCGGCATCGTAAATCGTCATTTTAGAGGTCTGGTGCATAATGATGTGCTGGAAATCGTCAAGTGGCCAGCCGGACCGCTCTATCACCTGGGCAGCGTGCGAAATGGCCTGCTGGATGTTGACCGCCGAGACCTTGACCGCGTCGGTATACATAATAGCCCCACCATGCTCCTTATCCGTAGCCTTGGCGATGCAGAGGTCATAGTAGTGCCCCAGCGTGTACATTTCAAATTCGTGGAAACCCAGTTTCTCATTGATGGTCGTGTCAAGAATGACAGCGGCACCCGCGTCGCCTACGGTGAGACAGGGCATACGCGAGTCCAGATAGCCTTCGATCTCCTTCTGAGCTGTCCCCGTCAGGTGGGTGATGTATTCGCCGCTGACGACCATGCCCCGCCGGATCAATCCCGCTTTCAGAAACGCATCGACGATGTATATAGCGGTAAACATCCCCGTGCAGGCGTTCGAGGTATCAAAGACGAGAGCATTGGTGAGGCCAAAGCGCTTCTGCAGTTGTACAGACGTGCTCGGCTCAAACGTGACCTGGAAGTTCGGCCCATTGCAGCGTGAAATGCTGCTACAGATCAGCAGGTCAATATCCTCCGGGTTATACCTGGAGTTGGCAAAACAGTGCTCAGCCGCCTTTATCGCCAGGTCGAGCGCGAACTCGGTCTCGCCAGCCATCCGCCTGTTCTTGATTCCCGTAAGCTGCTCCAGCGGGAATTTGATGGGGATATGACACTCCTCCAGCACCGTTTTTGTAGAAACAACCTTTGGCGGCAGATAGACGCCGATGCTCTCCATAATGGTGTGACCATGGTTGGGCGGCGCTGGCTGATAGGGCCTGGATGGCGCGTGTAGCTCCGTTGTTCGCGGTATATGCAGCTGTGTCTCACGCCCCCCCTGCCCACGAGGCTCTTTTACGCCCTTTTCAGCAACCTTGGCTAGCTCCTCGATGGTTTGATGTTCAAAAAGCAGCTCCGGCGCTATATGGATACCAGCTTCGACCGCTCGCGTCACTACCTGCAAACTCTGGATAGAAGCACCACCAAGATCAAAAAAGTTATCGTGAATACCAATCTTGTTGATGCCAAGCACCTCAGACCATATCTGCGCCAGCTGCGCTTCTACGGGCGTACGAGGAGCCACAAAGGCCGTTTCAAGTTCGGGCCGCACACTATCCGGAGCGGGCAGCGCCGCCCGATCGACTTTCCCATTGGGATTGATGGGAAAGGCATCCATGAATACAAAGACCGCCGGGATCATATCCTGAGGCAGTCTCTCTTTCAAATGGGCACGCAGCTCTTCCACCGTTACGCGCTGGTGCGCATATGCCTGCTCAAGCACAAGATAGGCCACCAGCCGTCTGTTACCACTGGCTACGTCCCCATGCGCGACGACCATCGCCTCCTTCACAGGCGGATACTGGGCGAGAGCCGCCTCGATCTCGCCCGGCTCGATGCGCACACCGCGAACCTTCACCTGATAGTCGGTGCGCCCCAGAAACTCTATTGCGCCGTCGGCTCGATACCGGGCGAGGTCGCCTGTCTTGAACAGCCTGGCACCCGGTCGTGAGCTAAAGGGGTCAGCAATGAACTTCTCATCCGTTAATTCTGGACGATTATAGTACCCTCGCGCCAGGCCAATGCCGCCGATATACAGCTCTCCCACCGCGCCAACAGGTACCGGCTGCAGCGCCTGGTTGAGAATGTAAAGCTGCGTGTTAGCAATGGGACGACCTATCGGCACAGTCGTATCACTACTGTCGCGCTGGCACGTCCAGTGAGTCACATCGATAGCCGCCTCAGTTGGCCCATAGAGGTTGTAGAGCTCCGCATCCAGCAGGGAAAAGAAGCGTCTTTGCAATTCAAACGAGAGAGCTTCCCCGCTGCAAATCACCCGTTTCAGGCTCGCGCAGCGCTCCAGCCCCGTTTGATCCAGGAACGCCTGTAACATCGAGGGCACGAAATGGGTGGTCGTAACCTGCTGCTCTTCAATCAGAGAGATAAGGTAAGCTGGATCTTGATGCCCACGCGGACGCGCCACTACGAGGCGGGCACCGTTGAGCAGCGGCCAGAAGAACTCCCAGGCCGAGACATCGAAGCTGAAAGGGGTCTTCTGCAGCACGCGATCTGCGGGTGTCAACTGATAAGCCTGCTGCATCCAGTGCAGCCGGTTACAAACCGCGCGGTGAATATTCATTACACCCTTGGGCTTGCCCGTTGAGCCTGAGGTGTAAATCATGTAGACGAGATTGTCAGGCTGTACCGCACTGTCGGGATTCTCTTCCCGACCGGACGCCAGCAACTGTTGTTCGTCATCCAGGCAGAGTACCCGCAGACTTTCTTGCGGCAGCAGGTCGCGTAGCCGTTGTTGGGTCAGCACGATGGCAAGCCGGGCGTCCTCTATCATGTACAGGAGCCGCTCTTTCGGGTACAAGGGTTCCAATGGCACATATGCTCCCCCCGCCTTGAGCACCGCGAGCAGCGCCACCACCATCTCCAATGAGCGCTCCATCGCAACACCCACCAGTGTATCAGGACCCACACCCATCTCTCGCAGCGTATGAGCCACGCGATTCGCTCGCCTGTTCAGCTCATCGTAGGTCAGCCGCTCACCCTCGAAGACAACTGCGACTTCCTCCGGCGTCTTCTCCACCTGCGCTTCGAACAACTGGTGAATACAGGCATGCTCAGGATAATCGCTCTGTGTATCATTCCACTCGATGAGTATCTGGTGCCGCTCAACCTCGGTTAGCATCGGCAGCTCAAGCACATGCTGCTCAGGGCAAGCAATGATGCTCTCAAGCAATCTCTTGAAATGTTGCTCCATGCGAGCGAGAGTCGCGGCATCGAACAGATCCACATTGTAGCGGAAGTCGGCGGATAGTGAACCATCAACCTCAAACACGGTGAGCGTCAGGTCAAACGGCGCCCCCTGCTGTCCTGTAATAAAAGGCTCGAATTGTGGCATGGCCTGAGCAAGCCGGGCGCTCATCCCATTCTGTCCCGCGAGCGCCTGCGCTCCATGCGCGCGCGGTCGATCCCAGATAAAAAGCGTCTGGATCAGAGGAGAATAGCTGGGATCTCTCCTGGGCCGCAGCCGCTCTACCAGCAGGGGAAAAGGATAGTCCTGGTGTTCAAGCGCCTCGATAACCGTCTGGCGTACCTGGGTCAGCAGCGCTTTGAAGGTGGGATTGCCGGAAAAGTTTGTACGCAAGGCAACCGGATTCGCGAGATAACCAATAATCGTGTCCTGCCCCGCGTGGCTCCTTCCCAGTGTCGGCGTACCGATAAGCTGGTCTTCCTGTTCAGTATAGCGGTACATGAGCACCTGAAACGCCGCCAGCACGAGCGTAAAAAGCGTGACTTTCTCCGCTTGCGCTAATGTCCTGAGCTGCCCGGTTACTCCATCATCCAGGTGAAAGCTATGCGAGGCTCCACCATAGGTTTGAACCGGCGGCCTGGACCTGTCGGTGGGCAGAGCCAGCACGGGCACCTCTCCCGCCAGTTTCTGCTGCCAGTAGTGCCAATGCCTCTCCCCCTCCGGCCCGGCCAGCATATCAGCCTGCCAGCGGACATAGTCTGTAAACTGCGTGGCGACAGGAGGAAGCTTGACCTCGATGCCAGCTGTATACGTCGCGTAAAGCAGGCTCAGCTCGTCAATGAGCAAATCCAGCGACCATAAGTCGGCAATAATATGGTGAATGGTCAAACACAG
>JAFMRP010001457.1 GCA_017354095.1 Ktedonobacteraceae bacterium | reverse complement strand
CGAGACGTAGAAGCCAGCGGCGCGGACCATCTGCGCGACTTTTTGCTCGTGCGTGGGATTGGTGAAGCTAAAGAGCAGGGAGATGGCTACCGCTTCTACCCGGGCGGCCTTGAGGGCCTCAATAGCAGAGGTGAGAGAAGCTTCGTCCAGGGCTATCATCACTTCGCCCCGCTCGTTGAGGCGCTCGATCACTTCCATGCGCAGTGAGCGGGGCACCAGGGATGGAACTTTCCGAGCGCGTAAGTTATAGAGGCTGGGGCGTGTCTGCCTGCGAATCTCCAGGATGTCGCGGAAGCCAGAGGTGGTAATCAGGCCGGTCGTGACGCCTTTGCCTTCCAGGACGGCGTTGGTTGCCACAGTGGAGCCGTGTACCATGATGTTCAGATCTGGCAGGACGCCGAGTTCGGAGAGGCCCTGGATGATGGCCCGCGACGGGTCATCGGGGGTTGAAAGGACCTTGTGAACTCTGAATTTGCCGTCTTGTAGCAGGACGATATCTGTGAAGGTGCCGCCAGTATCGACCCCCACCAACAGGTTAGCCATCTTCTCTCGTCTCCTTGACAGGTTTTTGTTTTCTCGGCGCTGCACGCCTTGTGTGAGCTTTGTAACGCAGGTGATGGGTGCTGTCATCCATCACCTGCGCATCTGAAAGGTAGTATTCGTTATTCAACGGCGACAAGCTCTTTGCCCCTGGTTTCTGGCAGGAAGAGCAGGGCCAGCAGGCAGAGGCCATAGCCAAGCGCGCCGAAGCTAATGGCACCGGCCAGGCCTATCGTAGCCGATAGGAAACCGATAATGGTCGGAAAGAGTGCTCCGATGCCGCGGCCAAAGTTGTAAGAAAAGCCCTGGCCGGCTCCGCGCGCCCGGCTGGGGAAGAGTTCCGCCAGATAGGAGCCGAAGCCACTGAAGATGCCGGAGGCAAAGAAGCCGAGTGGCAGGCCAAGTACCAGAAGCAATGTATTCGTGCCCCCGGGAAGCAGCGTATTCGCACCCTCGGGAAGCTGCGTGTAGAGTACAATCAGGATAGCGCTGCCCACCGCGTAGAGCGTGAACGTGGCTTTGCGACCAAGCCAGTCATTAATATAGCCACTGATAGTATAGCCCAGAAATGAGCCAACGATCACCACCAGGACATAGGGGGTGCTGCCCACGACGCTTAAATGACGGTCCGTCTTTAAAAATGTGGGCAGCCAGGTGAAGATAGCATAGTAGCCGCCCTGCGCGCCCGTTGCCAGCAGGGAGGTCAGGAGCGTGGTTTTTAACAGGCCGGGGCGAAAGATATCGATGAGGGAGAACCTGGTTTCTACCTGTCCTTTCGTTTCTACGAAAATCTCTGGCTCCTGGACGCTGCGGCGTACGTAGAGGATGAGGAGGGCTGGTATGATGCCGGTCCAGAAAACGAGGCGCCAGGCGATATTCTGTGGGAGCAGAGAGAGGACCAGTGTAGAGACTCCCAGCGCCAGGGCCCAGCCGATGGCCCAGGCGCTCTGTACCCAGCCCAGGACGCGGCCCCGCTGCTCCGGGTTAGCGACTTCGGCCACAATGATGGCTCCAGCCGCCCACTCGCCGCCGAAGCCCAATCCCTGGAGTGAGCGGAAAATCAGGAGCATCGGGTAGTTGGGAGCGAAGCCGGAGAGGAATGTGAAGAGCGCGTACACAGCGACGGTCAGCATCAGCGTGCGTACGCGTCCGATGGAATCGGCCAGCGTGCCGGCCAGAACGCCGCCGAGGGCAGAGACGACCAGGGTGACGGTGGCGATCAGGCCTGATTCTGCCTGTGAGAGTAGGAAGGTCGCGGCAACGGCAGTGAGGATGAAGCTGAAGACCTGGAAATCGAAGGCATCGAGCGCCCAGCCCATAAAGGACGCCCAGAATGAGTGCACGGCACGGCCCGAGAGGGAGCGGTACCAATCAAATGTAAAGAGT
>JAFMRP010001456.1 GCA_017354095.1 Ktedonobacteraceae bacterium | reverse complement strand
CGTATTTGCTTGCGCGAAGGGCTTCGGCTTCCGTCGAACACACAGCTGGGGCGACCGTTCAGACAAAGACGCGCGCCCCAAAAGGCGAGCGGTCGTCAGCTACTCCACCGAGCCGCCAGAGAGCTCGACGACCATCTGTGCCGATGAGTTGGGGCCCATCGTGCCGCGCCGTTTCCCGCCCGCTCCCGGATGGTCACCAGACGGGCACCGTATCAAAGCTCCTTGAGCGTATGGGCGCGGTCCTGAGAAAACCTGGATCTATGGAGCCCTACGCGTGAGAGATGGCAAGGAATTGACTCGCTGTGCCGCCTCGCGTAATTCCAAGGGCTATATTGCCTTGCTGGCTGACATCGAGGCTGATAACCCAAAGGGAGACCTCTTCGTGATCACCGATAACTTGACCAGTCATCTGAGCGCAGAGACCACTGCGTGGTTGGCGCAGCATCCGCGCATCCACCAGGTGTTTATTCCCAAAGGCGCCTGGTGGCTCAATCTGCAAGAGGGCTGGTGGCGACTCTTCCGGCGCGATGCATTGGCCGGGCAGGATGTTGCCAATCCGCATGAGATCGATCAGGCGAGGCGCGTCGCCACCGCACAACTCCATGCTCGTGCCCAACCCTGGATCTGGGGACGGCCTCCCAAGGCTCGGCGCCATTATCGGCGCGTTTTTTCTTATCGGATTTAAGGAACTGAGCACTAGGCGCAAGACCGGCAACTCGTGAATTTGCCAGCGCTCTTTGAACTAGCCAGCGACCTCAGATAGCTCGCAGGAGCACACATCGCAGCGATCGATGGATGATCCCCTGGTCTGGTATTGCGACTTGAGACAGAGCATGGCCTCGGTGGCCATGTTGACCTCTTGATGCTCTCCCACTCTTTTTGCGCGGCGTCACCTTGCGTGACAAGCCATCGCTGGAAGATAGCTTGCTCCTGTTGTGGCTCTCTTTGCCCAGCCGCCTTTCCAGTTCTTCGATCCTCAGCAAGGCGCTCATCAGTAGCCCTTCTCACTCCTCAATGCGTCGATCTTTCTGGGCCATCGCTTCTTTGAGTTCTGCGTGCTCTTGTCTCAGTTGGTTCGCTTCTTCTTCGGTCATGTCCGTAGTGTATCAGCTGTGTCCAGCCCTCCTCAGTAGCGTCCAGGGCACTGGTCCTGCAACACCTTCAGCAATTCATCTGGCTCTGCACGGACAACTGTCTGAGTACTAGGATACGCTTTCAGCACCTCCAGGGCGCTTTTGCTTGTTGAATCGGCAAACACCTGGACAAAATCAGGAAACAGCACCGTGAGCAGGGCATGGATCTCATTTTTGTAGCGAGCGATTTCGGTCGTGACCTGCTCTTGCAAGCAAACCAGTTCGCGATAGGTCGCAATCTCTTCGCTGGGAACATACCCAACGCGCGGTTCATCCCCCAACAGCGCACGCAATCCTCAGAGCATCGACGCGGTCGGTTTTGGCTCGCATTCCTCGTTGCAGGGCATACGCATGCATCTGACCCGGATGCAACAACACAACGGGGTGTCTTTGCACTTGCAGCGCATGCCAGAGATTTTCTCCATAGCGCGAAGTCGCTTCCAGGCCGATCAGAATCTGCTTTCTGGGGCAAGAAAGGTGCTGCAAGCGTTCAAAGAGCCACCGAAGCCCGGCCTCGTCATTGGGAAACGAGCAGGGCTTGATGATCTGGCGTTTGTCACGGCTTAAGCAGCATACCACACAACGTTCCAAGCCGATGTCGATGCCCGCCACGTAGTGAGCATGTCCAGCGGAGAAAACACGCGTTCTGTCATCTCCGGTTTCTCCTTTCCTTGCGAAAACGCTTGCTTCGACGGAGAAACCGTCCAGCCAGGGCCGGCGCTCACTCATCGCGGATCGGCAGTCGAGAGCGGAGGAGACCGCAGCCGCTGCTCTCCGCGCGGGGAGGGCAAGCAA
>JAFMRP010001455.1:1534-1928 GCA_017354095.1 Ktedonobacteraceae bacterium | reverse complement strand
GACCGGGCGGTTGAGGATCAGATGCATCGAGCCAGTTGTCTCCATTTACTGATGGCGGCCATTGCTGCCTGGAATACCGTCTATCTCACGAAAGCCATTGAGACCGTGTTTTGTTAATCGAAGAGATGGCCCTCGCGTGGTATCCTGAAAGGATGAGTACAAGCTATCCCAGCAATCTTTCTGATGCCGAGTGGGCCTGCCTCCAACGTCATCTGCCTCCTGCGTCCACACGGGGGAGACCGCCGACCCACTCCTTGCGCACCATCTTCAATGCCATTTTCTACGTTCTGCGCACCGGTTGCCCGTGGCGCTACCTGCCAGCGAACTTTCCCCCGTGGCAAACGGTGTTCTATCATTTCCGGCGCCTGCTCCTCGAGGGCACCTGGACGCGCTT
>JAFMRP010001455.1:0-1524 GCA_017354095.1 Ktedonobacteraceae bacterium | reverse complement strand
GAGCGCGAACGGCAGGGCAGGAACCCGTATCCCAGCGCGGCGATCATGGATGCCCAAAGCGTCAAAACGGTCGAGGAATCTGCCGGGATCAGTGGGTTTGACGCCCATAAACGCATCAAGGGACGCAAACGGCACATCCTTGTTGATACGTTGGGCATTCCGATCTCCATGTACGTTACCGAAGCCGATGTCCACGATACCCGCGGGGCGCGCTGTCTGCTGGCGGGATTGAAGTACTTTGTGCCGCGCCTGAAAAAGATCTGGGCGGATGCAGCCTATCGTGGACAGGAATTGGCGGCCTAGTGCAAGGATACGGGTGACTGGGAGCTGGAGGTGGTGGAACGCATGCCGGGGACCCGCGGGTTCAGCGTCGTGCCTCGCAGATGGGTTGTGGAACGAACGTTCAGTTGGATTTCTCGCAACAGACGGATGAGCAAGGACTACGAGCGTAAAGTCCAGACAAGTGAGACGCTGATCCAGGTAGCGATGGTGCATTTGCTGCTCGCGCGAGCGGGGCGCGTGCATTGATTGGCTTCCCAGCGATGGACCGAGCCGGACGGGCGAGAAGAAGCATCTGGCGACGCTTCTTCTCGCTGTTCTACTCTTCCAAAACACGGCCTCAACGTAGCAGGCCGCCAGTCCACTCCCTAGATATCATTTTTGATGTCATCTTCTACGCGTTTCGCACTAGCTACCACAAGGTACTGCCTATTGTCCAATTTATCTTTGTAACAAACGATCTTGTATCATTTCCAGTTGTTTCAAGTTTCTCCGCTGATATCTAGTTTTTGCTCTCATTGTACCATACAGGCGCTCTCCGCCAAATCGGCCCAAAAATCCCTTTTACTGTTCACCAGGGTCCCTCATACCGGTGACATGTACTTCCTTTCCACCAACATGAAATGTCAATCTGCGTATATCGTTAACGTGCCCGCTCATCTCATCATGAACTGCTTGCTCTTGCCTTGTCTCACAAGGAGGAGCCTCGTGGGCTCCTTTCTCGTGCCCAAGATGGTAGGCTCCTACTATGCCAGCTCCGGCTAGGAGCCCGACAATAATCGGGGCCCTCATGTCAGGGAGCCTTCCTGATTCTCCTTGTTGAACACGTGCCAGATGAGTTCCTCCATCGGCTGAATTGGTTACGTCATGCCCGTTAAATTCCCCTTGACGTCCCATGTCAGACATGCTCTACTCCCTTCATAACAAAAAAAGTCACTTCAGTATAATTGCTTCTCAACACAACATCAGAAGCTTACAGGAAAAAGGACGATTCGACCAGGACAGGAACCGGCCACAATGAGCAAATTCGCTCGACCCGCTTTCCCTACCGATTTTCTTCGTTTATACTGTATTTGTAGGAATGGATGGGGATCCATGCGAGCCAGAAAAAATCAGGAGGAACGAACCATTTCCATGCCATTTGCCCACGGGATGCGCAACGAGATGGAGCTCATCAGTGAACGGACTTGAGAGCCTCTTTCCTCACTCTCCTATTTTCCTGCATGAACGGGCTTTCTGGTCTCT
>JAFMRP010001454.1 GCA_017354095.1 Ktedonobacteraceae bacterium | reverse complement strand
ATAGCTTATGAACTCTCCTTGCGTCATGCCACCGATAGTATGATCACTGGCGACTGTCGACCAGACAAAAAGGTACACCAGCGGCGGGATCATCCAGCCAAAGGCCAGCAAGAAGAAAAAACTGCGGCTCTGTAACCATATTTGCCAGGTGGTTTTCAGCATCGCTACGAAAGCTGGCCAGTTCACGCTTCTGCTCCCTTCTGATAAACAAGATCCACCACCGTCTCAATCGGCGGCTCTTCAATGGAGAGATCAATGATAGGCAAATTCCGCAAAAGGTGAGATGTAATAGCTGGTACCTTGGATTGTGGCACACGCAAAGTCCATGAACCATGCCCACGCTCTACCACCTCAATACCGTCCGGCAGCAGCGGCTCCAGAGAGCCACAAAGCAGTTCATCCTCTACGCTACAACGCAGTAGTTTATGAGGAGCAAAGCGGCTCGCCAGTTCCTGCAGACTGCCATCGTAGGTCAACTGGCCCTCACTAATCATAATAATACGCGAGCAGAGCGCCTCGACATCGGCCATATAATGACTGGTCAACAGTACAGTAGCACCGTTCCTCTGATTGTATTCGCGAATAAAGTTGCGCAAGCGATGTTGAGTTGAGATGTCCAGCCCTAAGCTAGGCTCGTCGAGAAAAAGCACTTCGGGACGATGGAGCAGTGCAGCAACCAGCTCACACTTCATACGCTCTCCCAGCGAAAGCGTGCGAACCGGCTTATGAAGTAAATCTCGCATATCCAGAAGAAAAACAAGTTCTTCAAGCGTACGCTCGAAGTCGCTTCGTGAAACCTGGTAGATCTCTCGTGTGACACGAAGTGACTCCAGCGGCGGGATATCCCATGATACCTGACTTTTATTGCCCATGACCATGCTAATACTGCTCAGATATGCTCTTTCACGCCGCCAGGGCACATAGCCAGCAACATATGCATCTCCTGACGTCGGGTGAAGCAGACCTGTAAGCATCTTGAGAGTGGTAGTTTTTCCCGCTCCGTTGGGTCCGAGAAAACCAACTATTTCGCCGGCATCTATTGAGAAACTGATACCTTTGACCGCTTCAACGTCGCGGTAGATACGCGACCAGAGACTTTTGATCGACGCCGCCAAGCCGGCCCTATGTACAGGAACACGGTAGGTTTTGACGAGATTATGAACGAGAATCTGTGGTGCAGCCATGCATGCTCCTCGCTTTTTCCTATTTTTCTTTCAAGAGGGTAGTTCTATGGTATATCATGTACGCAAGAATAGAGGGTTTACAATTGAATCAATAGGCTTGAGGGTACAACATGTATACTTTCCTTTTCTAACTCTCTATTTGCACTTAAAAGTTAGAGATGAAAGCCGCACAAGACCAGGAGTATGGCTATATGCAGATTGCGGTGGCACCAGCCAATGAGCAGGAGATGCGAACGATCAGGCATTTCTTTCTTGATTTCTTTTACGCGCTCTCACAGTACGACGACAATATCCTGATCAACGAGGCTGGATTGCCCACCTGGAAGCCTCACGGGCTGCCGGGTCCACAGACGGTTGACGAGTTTGTCACCTCCAACTGGTGGATACGCGGCGAATGCCTGCGCTATCTCATCCGGGTGGACGGCAATCCCGCAGGATTTGCGATTGTTTGCGCGGAGAGAAAACACCTGCCCGAAGGGATCGATTTCGAGCTGCTGGACTTCTATATCACGCCGAAATACAGGCAACAAGGCGTGGGACGCCAGGCAGCGGTACAGGTGCTAGAGCTGCATCATGGCCGCTGGGTTGTCTACGAGCTGGCGCGCAATATGACTGCCCGTTGCTTCTGGCAAGCTGTGCTAGCAGAATACACACATGGAAACTATGAAGATCTGGCCGGTGGCACCGAGCAGCGCTTCTCAAATTGAGCAGACAGTGAAATCGTGGGGGGGACCGCGCCAAAGCG
>JAFMRP010000354.1 GCA_017354095.1 Ktedonobacteraceae bacterium | reverse complement strand
CCACCAGTGTAAAACAGCCCGAAGAGCTCCTCGTCACCGATCTGCTGGTTGCCACTGCTGTCCCTGGTCGTTCCCTGCTGGACCAAATGCTCATAATGGTGCATCCCTACAGGCGCCTCCTCGGTGGAGGGGCCACTATAGATGAGATGCTGGATACAAGATGGCTGCTCGAGCTTCGAGACAAAGGAGGCAAAGCGCTGGTCAACGATCAGGACGCTGGCCTGGCTGTCATTGAGAATGAAGGTGATTTCTGATGGGGCCAGGCGGATGTTGAGGGGCACGATCACGACCCCCATGCGAGCGCAGGTGTAGTAGAGTTCGAGGTAGCGGTGGCAATTGAGCATGAGCACCGCGACCCGGTCCCCTCGCTTGACATCGAACTGCGCCAGCCCGTGTGCCAGGCAATCCGTGCGGAAGGCAAACTGACTCCAGGTATACTCGGTCTCGCCACAGGAGATGGCCGGACGGTTCCCAGCGACTTTGACGGCATGGGCCAGTCCCTCTACAATGTTCATCTGTCACTTCCTTTCTGTCTAGTTGTCTCTCTCCTTCTCCCCATCAAGCTCCTTTCTCGATGGATCAGCTTCCCAATCCACGTTCTTTTCTGTATCGGTTCTTCTCTCGCACGTTTCCGCGTTCTCTCTTTGACCAAAGAGATTAGGATACCCCTCACTCTTCCAATCCACGGCATCTGGCACTCTCGACGAGTGCCAGCCACAGTTCGGTCTTTATCCGGACGAGCCTCTTCAAGAGCTAATCTTGCTCTCCAATTGGGGAAGCAGGACCACGCTTTCCTGTTCGTTGGGATCGGTGCGAGCGATCACCGCAACACAGGGTTCGCTCTGGTCGGGGTTGATGGGCAGATGTGGGATCCCCGCCGGAATGTAGACGAACTCCCCGGCTTTTGTTGCCAGATGCTCTTGTAACTCCTCCCCATACCACACCTCCGTTTGGCCGCTGAGGATATAAATGGCGGTCTCGTGCTGTTCGTGCAGGTGGGCATGAGCCCGACCACCGGGCGGAATCGTCAGCAGATGCATGCAGAGTGCATGAGCACCGGCACTCTGAGCTGAGATACCCGCGAAATAGGACAGTCCCTGCTTCCCTTCATAGGTGTCGCTGTCTTGTGCCCGAATTACCGTACAAGTCTTATTTCTAGAATTGATCATATTTATCTCTTCCTTCTCTTTTCGAACGATAGTGACGGGAACAATCATTATTTTTATCACTGCGCGCAATATCGCTGTTTTGCCACTGCCTGCTTCCCGGAGAGAGGCAAAAGGCATGTTCCAGTCTTCTTCTCTTGCTGGGGGAAACAACTTTCCCCGCCTTTAGCATAGCGCAAAAGCGCTGTAGCAAGCATGCCTGCAAGGTATCGGGCAGCTATCACCTGGCTACCGGTATGCTATACTATGGGCACACGCGCTGAGCAATCAGCGAGCAGGCACGAGGTGCAGCAAAGGAAAGGATGGATCAATGGGAAAAAAAGCGGCGCAGACCAGACCCAATCCCCTGCTGCGCCGCGCTCGCTTGGAGCGGGGATGGACGCAGAAACTGGTGGCGGAACGGATTGGGGCCCCCAATGACGTGATCGTCACGCGCTGGGAGCGCGGCACCGCGTTTCCCAGTCCGCACTATGTGCAACAGCTCTGCCAGCTCTTTGAGCAACCGGCCAGCGAGCTCGGCTTGCTCAAAGAGGTCCCTGCGCGGGTCATCGCTCCCCCACCTGCTCGCCTTTCCCCCGGGCCTGCGGCTCTTCAGGGGCCTCGGTCTGCTGCGTCTGCCCCGGTTGCTCCGCTTTCTCCCCTTCCCCTGGTGGGACGAAGCGCAGAGCTGCAGACCCTGGAGATCTGTTATCGCCATGCCCAACAGGGGCAGATGCAGGTGGTCCTCCTTCGGGGAGAAGCCGGCGTGGGCAAGACTCGCCTGGCCTCCACCTTCCTCAGCTGGGCTGCTCAGGAGGGGGCAGTGCTGCTGGAGGGACGCACCTTCGAGATGGGGGGGCGGCTGCCTTACCAACCGCTCGTGCATGCCCTCAGTCGCCGTCTTGAGGAGGAACCGTCCCCTGAAGCCCTGCTGAGTGCGGCCTGGTTAAGTGAACTGTCCCGCATCCTGCCCCAGCTGTGGGAGCGCTATCCCACCCTGCCGCCAGGAGCCGGCGATGACATGACGGGTCGTATTCGCTTATTTGAAGCGCTGACCCGGCTTGTGCAAGCGTTTGGGGCCCAGCGTCCTGTGGTGTTTCTCATCGATGATGTCCAATGGGCGGATACGGCCTCGCTGGATGTGCTTCACTATGCGGGACAGCGCTGGAGGGAGAGCGGCACGCCGCTGCTGCTGGTGCTCGCGATCCGTGCCGAAGCGCTGGCCATGCCTGGTCCTCTGAGCCAGTGGGTCGCAGTGCTGCAGCGAGATGTATCCGTGGTCGACCTGACGCTGGGTCCCCTGACGCTCTCGGAGACCCATCACCTGTTGAGCGCCCTGGGTGCTGGAGAGAGCAGTGCGCACCCAACTCGTCTCACCGAGATGGGACAGTGGCTCTTTCGAGAAACGCAGGGGCAACCGTTCTACCTGGTGGAAACCTTGCAAGCGCTGCGAGAGCGTGGGATCATCACGCTCCGGGGCACGCCACCAGGGGAGGTGTTCGAGCTGGATATGACCGCTTTGAGGAGGGTGGAGCACGAGCGGATGCTTCCTCCCGGAGTGCGCCGGCTCATCCAGGCGCAACTGGAGCACCTCTCCCCAATGGGACGCACCCTGCTGATGGCCAGCGCCCTGCTGGAGCAAGGGAGCTCGTTTGAGTTACTCAGCGGTGTGGCCCAGTTGGAGACAGGTGATGCATTGGTGGCGCTCGAAGAGACGTTGGGGCAGGGGTTGCTGCGAGAGGAACGAGCGAGACGGGGCACGGAGCCGTATTACCTGTTAAGGCATGACAAGATCCGAGAGGTGATCATGACGGAGATGGGCGAAGCGCAGCGACAGCACCTGCACCGTCGAGCGCTGCAGGTGCTGGAAGCCGAAGGGAGGCCCGTGGCAGAACTGGCCCACCATGCCCTGGCGGGTGGGTTGCCTGAGCAGGCAGTGCATCTGAGTCTGGCAGCAGGAGATGAAGCGGTCCATCTCTTTGCCCACACGGAAGCGCAGTCGCACTATACTCAGGCATTGGAGGCCCTCTCGCAGCTTCCCGCGATGACGACTACCCAGAGCACCCGTGTGGAGACGCTGCTCAAGTTGGTTCAAATATGCTGGATGGCTGTCGATGTTGCACGGACGCTGTCACTGCTCGCCGAAGCCGAGGAACTGGCCCGGACACTGCACGACCAAAGACAATTGGCATTGATCCATTACTGGACCGGCGTCGTCTCCAGTTCATGCACCGCTCTGCGTCATGCACGTCCCGCTGTCGAGCAGGTGCTCGCGGAAGCACAGGCATTAGGAGATGAAGAGCTCGTCGCCCTGGCTTCAGTCCAACTCAGTCGTGTTCTCGATCTGCAGGGACGCTATAGCACCGTCGAAGCGCTCTTGACTCCAGCCATCCCGGTGCTGGAACGTGCCGCCAATTGGCAAGCCTGGACCGATGCGCTCGGCTATCTGGGGATCGCCCAGGCGGCCCGTGGACAGTGTGCGGCAGGTCTGGCACTCGGACAGTGTGCCCTGGAGCGAGCACAACGTTCAGGAGAAGTGAAGCATCACCACGGGATTAGGGCTCGCCACTTTCTCAGCATCATTTCCTTGTTTAGCGGTGACTGCTCCTACATGCTGAAAGAAAGCGAGCAGATTGTGCAAGAAGCTGGGAGAATAGGGGATTGGCTGTTAGTCTATTGGGCCTACGGCTTCCGTAGCTGGACACAAAGTCATTTAGGACAGTATGACGACGCTTTGCAGAGTATGGCCCGTGCACGGGAGGCAGGAAACCATCTGGGAGAGCATCTGATGGGGCAGGACATCCTGGAGGCGGTGACCGCTGAGATCCTACTGGCGACGGGACGGGCAGAAGAAGCGCTTGCCTGTGCAGAAGCGACCATCACGCTGGCTCGGGAAGAAGTTGATGGCCTCCTGAGCACAGGGCTCGCCGAGCGGGTCTGTGCTCAGGCGCTCGCCCAACTCTCACGTTGGGAGGAAGCGAAGCGCCATCTGGCTGCTAGCGTTCAGATCTTGCGCTCAGGAGAAGCGCTTCTAGAGGTGGCCCGCACCCGCGTCGTGTGGGGGCTGCTCTGTCGCGACCACCACGAGAGAGCAGCTGCCCAAGCCCATCTTGAGCAAGCATGTGTTCAGTTTGAAGCGTCCGGACTGACCCACGATCGCGACACGGTGCAGCGGTCTCTCACTGATCTGGTGCAGAGCTGACAAATGGAACGCCCTGGCGGGTTTAATACAGCTACTCAGACAATCTCTCTTTCCCATTGTCTCATCGCACTGACCGTTGATCTTGACCCGGAGAAATGGCTCTGCGTCAACTTCTGGCAGGAAATGTGTACAATAAAGAGAAAGAAGGGATAACAATGTCAACCTTTGCACAGGTGGGCCAGATATTCATTCAGAGCTTCGCATTCTCGGATCAGCCCGCTTGCCTCAAACTGAACGGATGCACGCTCAAAATGGGTTCGCGCTGATTCTTGTTCGCCGTGATCGCGGCAGAGTAGCCCCCACGCAACATGAGTTCGTGCTGCCTCCAGAAGTGCTTCTCCTGAGCGCAAGATCTGAACGCTGGCCTCCAGATGGATCTGAGCCTCCTCCCAACGTGCGAGATGCGCCAGTGCCTGTCCCTGGACTCGCTCTGCTATTCCCTCGCTCAAGAGGCCACCCACCTCTTCCCTGGCAAGCGTGATGGCACCCTGGGCACAAGTGAGTGCTTCTTCTACGTGTCCTGTCGCCAATAATAGTTCAGCGTTTGCCGCTTCCAGAATATCCTGACATATCATATGCCCACCTGAGCGACTTGCCACCTCTCGAACGCGTGTCATGCTCTGCAGCGCTGCTTCGTGCTCCCCTAAACGGCTTTGCGCCCAGCTTCGGAGTCCATATGCCCAATAGACTAACAGCCAATCCCCTATTTTCTCTGCTTCTTGCACCACCCAATCGCTTTCTTCCAGCATGTGGAAGAGGTCATTGCTGTACAAGCAGATAATGCTACGAAAGTGGCGCGCCCTGAGTTCTTGATAGCTTTTCACTTCTCCCGAATGCCGTACATGTTCTACTGCGCGTTGCCCCGAAGCTTTCCCCTCTGCGCACCACCCACGTGCTGCCTGCGCTATTCCCAGGTAGCCGAGTGCATCGGTCCAAGCCTCCCAGTTGGCAGTTCGCTCTAGCACAGGGATAACTGGGGTTAATCGCTCTTCGGCGGCATCAAAGCGCCCCTGCAGGCTCAGTACCCGGCCCAGTTGAAGTGAAGCCAGCGCCATCTGTTCTTCATCATCCAGTTCCTTTGCTTCTGCTAATGCCTTCTCCGCCCACTCGCGCGCCTGACGTGTCCCGTAGCGATTGCCGTAGACCATCCCGATCCAGTAATGAATAGAGGCAAGCCGACTTTGATCATCCAGTATCTGTGCCAGTTCCTCGGCTTCAGTCAGGAGTTGGAGGGTCTGCTCTATGTCCGCTGTCACCCACGAGACCCGGACCAGTTTGATGATCGTCTCTACACGAGTGTGTCGGGTAACGGGTGTCTCCGGCAGTTGTGAGAGAGCTTCCAACGCCTGTGTGTAGTGCTGGGAAGCGATCGTATAAGCAAAGAAGCGCGCCGCCTCATCTCCTGCTGTCAGGCTCAGACCTACAACCTGCTCAGGCAACCCACCCGCCAGGGCATGGT
>JAFMRP010001453.1 GCA_017354095.1 Ktedonobacteraceae bacterium | reverse complement strand
GGTTGTACGCGGCACGAAACTTGAAACTCCCGGTATATTGGAAGACTTCGCAGGCGAGCGTCACGTCGCACTTGCACTGCTCTGAAAGTGCCGGGCTGGGAAGCATCAGGGTAGGACGTATATGTTGGGGTAGTGTCTTCCATACAGCATCAATATACTCGTCTGTAAGCTCGGGGGCTGTTCCATAGTGAAGCATAGTGGCTCTCCGACTTGTCATTTTTTTAAATATGTAGCCGTATTGTATCATACGTTTCGAAACGGGCAGCAAAAAGGCTTTTTTCCGTATTTTGCTACACCCGTTATACTGTATTTGCAAGAGATATTGCTGATAGAGAGGATGGAAGAAGAGGACAGTGAAGCGAAAGATAGGTTTGTGGATAGGGCTGGTGGTGCTCTGTATCGTGGTTGGGTTGGGCATCGGGATGGCATGGAAATATATGTCACCATCGTCCTCACCAGTGGTGAAGCATAGCGTCCCTGGCATCACAAAGCCAACCCCAACGGTCAGCATCTCCCCTACGCCTACCGTTCCACCATGGAAGGGAATGCGCCTGGTCATTCCCGCAATAGAGGTGAATGCACCCGTCGAACCTGTAAGCGTGTTACCAGGAGGCCAGTTAGAGGTTCCCAAAAAGAATCAATGGGAGGGTGTTGGCTGGTTTGAGAAAGGTCCACAGCCCGGTGCGCGAGGTAGCGCAGTAATCGATGGCCACCTGGATCGACCCGGCGGTGTCCCTGCTGTGTTCTGGCGTCTCCATGAGCTACACCCTGGTGACACAGTGCAGATCGTCTCGGCATCGGGCAAAACGCTGCATTTTCGCGTCAAAGCGGTACAAACCTACCGGCCACAGGATGCGCCAATTAACAAGATTTTCACCGATACCAGCGGGACTTATCTCAATCTGATTACCTGCGCCGGAGAATGGATCGCCGCCGAGCACCAGACGTCATTGCGCCTCGTCGTCTATACAACGCTCGAAAAGAGCTGAACAGCTGTCATAACAAGAGAGGAAGATCCCAAATGCTTGTCCCGGGTCTTCCTCCCCTATCACCGGCTCGTGGGCTTGTCTCACAGCGCATACTAGCTAGACTCCCTAAAAATTCTCTAAAAAGCTTATGAATGTCCTTTGATCCCTCGCTGAACAGCTGGAAATTCCCGTGCCTTCTGTTACAATAGAGATGGTAGAGAAACCAATTTCAATTCGACCAGCAGCATCCGCTGGTCGAAGGAGCGAGTGTATGACTCTAGGTGATAGCAGAATGCAGTATCCTGTTCCTCCGGCCCTTGAGCATCCCGAGCTTCTCTCGTATCGAGATGAGTTTCCGCTCGTGCAACGAAAAACCTACCTGAATAGCTGCTCGTTGGGTGCGCTCTCACAGCGATCAACGCGGGGGATAGAGCAATTTATGGCCACGTGGGGCGAGTGGGGAGGCCGGGCCTGGTTCGAAAACTGGCTGGGTGAAATCGATGGGGCGCGTCGCAAGTTTGCCTCCATTATTGGCGCGCAGACCCACGAAATCGCTATCACTCCTAATGTATCCACTGCTCTCAGCAGTATCGCCTCTGCGTTTGACTACAGCAAGCGCAACAAGGTGGTGATGACGGATATGGACTTTCCCACGCTTGCC
Organism: Ktedonobacteraceae bacterium; assembly: GCA_017354095.1. Classification (GTDB taxonomy): domain Bacteria; phylum Chloroflexota; class Ktedonobacteria; order Ktedonobacterales; family Ktedonobacteraceae; genus Bu33. The sequence goes on along the minus strand of JAFMRP010001453.1, from coordinate 301 downwards.
TATCAGTGGCTGGTCAAACAGCGCCTGGGCGTCGAATGCCACTTTGTCAAGAGTCCCGACCGCATTTATATACCACCAGAATTGTTTGAGGCCAGCGTCGATGATCAAACAGCACTGGTTGCTACCTCGCGTGTCTGTTATACGAGTGGCTACATTCAAGATATTCGCGCGGTAGCCGATATCGCACATAAGCATGGCGCCTATATGCTGGTGGATGACTATCAGGGCACAGGCCAGATTCCTCTCAACGTTGTAGCCCAGGATGTGGATCTCCTGGTTACTGGCTCGGCCACGTGGCTGA
>JAFMRP010001452.1 GCA_017354095.1 Ktedonobacteraceae bacterium | reverse complement strand
CCATCGTTTTGGCGCGTTGACAGGTATCACAACTGATCCAGATGTCGGAGACTTCTCCGGTCACGCCTTTTTCCTCCAGGCGGAGCACGGATTTACATTCGCTGCCTTCGTGGACGAAGTGGTGCCAGGGAAAATCGTCAAGATGGCCGGCTTCGCAGGCAATCATAAAACGCGCGGGATAGGCGGTGGGAGCTTTGGCCTTCGAGCAATTGATGTGGCGATACTGGACCTTATCGGGGGAGCGGTTATCGGCGGAGAGGCTGAAGTAACCGGAGTGAACAGGGGCCAGCAGATGGCAGAAAGGACAGACCAGCCAGCGCGGAAAGATGGCGACGGGCACGCCGACGGTGCTATAGGTGGTCGCCAGTTCGTCAATTGGCGGCATCCTCAGGGCGGTCACCTGCCTGCCCAGGATGCTCTGAATGGCCTTGAGCAGGCGCTCCTCATGAATTTCGTTGGCTTTGCTGGTGTCCCAGTCGTCAAGGCCCATGACGATAGTAGAGATATGGGGCAGGTCGATGATGGAGCCGACCCCGTGCGTCCATAGGAGCTGGCTGGGCCGGACATCTCCAACATAGTGCTTTGTTGCTACGTGCTTCACGGTTTTACTCCCCTTCCTCTGGCGTGTCTACATCTTCTATCAGGCTGCTGGACGCCTGGCTGCTGCCATGCTCATCGAGAATGAGCCGTACGTTGGGCTCAACATTGCGCAGCGAGTTGAGGCAGGTGAAGGGCTCCCACTGGCCGCGTTGTGGCTCTTTGAGCAGTCCCAATGTAGTCCCGTCCCTTTGCGTTTCATAACCTAATCTGGGCTTTTCCTCAATTTCGCGCAGCCAGTGGTCTTTGAGCCGCTGCAGGTCGTCACCAATATAGGCGGCTGCTTCAGAATCTACTTCTTCGGCGCGGGTGGTGATCGTGGCGATGGCGTTGGTGAGATAGCGATTGTCGGGCGTCAAGTTGCCGGCTGCGTCATTTTTGTTGAACTGAGGTCCTGAAAGCCGGACAATGCTGGTGAGCAGCGCGGCCAGCCCGCGATCGAGTGCGCGTGGCGCGAATGGCGTAACAGAGAGCGCTTCGACCCGCTGGTAGAAGGTCGCATGATACTGTTCAAATTGCTCGTAATGCGAGAGATCGCGCGGTCGCGCCCAGTGATGGATGACGCAGACCATGCCGGGATGGCTGCGGCCAACGCGGCTGGTGGCCTGAATATACTCGGCGGTTGTCTTGGGCTGCCCGGTGACAACCATCAGGCCGAGCCGTTTGATGTCAACGCCGACGGAGATCATATTGGTGGCGAGCAGCACATCGATGGGATTGACCTTGTGTTTCGTGGCCTTGACGCCATTTGTTGGCCTTGCGCCGTTTGACTGGTCTGCTCCGAAGGGCATTTCGAGCATGCTTAATACATCGGGGATGTTGCTGGTGCCGACACGTGAGGTGAGTTCTTCGACTTTGCGCAGTGTACGGCTCGCGAGGCCGCGCTGGGCCATACGCCAGATGCGATTCTTGATATCATCGTCGAGCATATGGCGCATACCGCCTAATTCGCGCACGGAGTTGAAGTAGCCAACGAGGGTCATCCAGGGATCGGCGGGAGGACCGTATTTTTCGTAGAGCACTTGCGCGGCGGCGAGATAGGCGAGATAGACGCGAATTTCGGCGGCCTTGAGCCGCTTGCCCCCGGCGCAGATGCCCAGGTAGCGGCGGCCAGGTATCTCTGTGCTGGGCGGGCGCTGGCGTGAGAAGAAGTTGTCTTGAACATCGAGGCCCTGGGGCGGGAAAATGTTGACTTTGCGCATAAACAGCGCGCGCACTTGCAGATCGGCCTGCCGGATGGTGGCGGTGGCGGCAATCACTTTGGGACGCGCTGCGCTGCCATCGATCTCCCACGATGAAAGATGGTCGATGGCCGTCTCATAGAGCCCAACGAG
>JAFMRP010000036.1 GCA_017354095.1 Ktedonobacteraceae bacterium | reverse complement strand
CGCTTATCTTTTTTCCGCCTGCGGCGGCGGGTACAATTACGAAAAAGAGAGTTTTCTGGGGGACGCCCCCAGGCCCCCGGCAGGGGCGCTGCCCCTGCACCCCGCTTTATTGTGCTGTAGTATTTTTTTGGAGGGGGAGCAGGGTAAAGGTTTCGACGTCGATCAGGCCCTGATCGGTCAGCTTGAGCGCGGGTATTACTGAGAGCGAGAGGAAGCTGAGGGTCATACAGGGATGATCGAGGGTGCAGCCGAGTTCAGCGGCCGCGGCGTCAAGCTTATGCAATTGTTGTACCAGTTCGGAAGCTGGCAGTGGCGAGACCAGGCCGCCGATGGGCAAGGGGACGCTGGCCTGCACAGTGCCATCTACCACGCAGACGAAGCCGCCGCCCATTTCTTGAAGTGCGTAGGCGGCTCGCAGGATGTCGTTGTCGTCAACGCCGGCAATGACAAGGTTATGCGCGTCGTGTGCCACACTGGAGGCGATAGCTCCTCGCTTGAGGCCAAAGCCTTTGACCAGTCCCAGGCCAACGCGACCGCTGGCGTGATGGCGCTCGATGACGGCCAGTTTGAGCAGGTCGCGGCCGGGATCGGCGATGATTTCGCCATTTTGAATAGTGGCCTCTTCGCGCAGGTGGAGCGTGGTGATCTGACCCGGCTCGATGCCGATGACCTCGACAGGTCCTGGTGATCCAGCGATGCGCAGGTGCTTCCGGGTAAGCGCGCCGATATGGACTGTTCCGTTGCCGGCACTGGGCGGGGGAGTCGGGATATCTACCAGCATACTGCCAGAGCGCGCCACCAGCTGACCGTCTTTATAGACCGATTCGACCTGGAAGGTTGGCAGGTCGTCCAGCACCAGCAGGTCCGCGACATATCCAGGCGCGATAGCGCCGCGATCGTAGAGCCTGAAATATTGCGCAGTGTTGAACGAGGCCAGGCGGATCGCCTCTATGGGTTCCAGGCCGTACGCGATAGCCTGGCGTACCATCGAATCGATATGTCCCCGCGAGGTGAGATCCTGCGGGTCGCGGTCATCGGTGACGAAGAAGGCGCGCGGGGGGTGTAGTTCTTTGACCAGGGGGAGCAGTGCATCGAGGTTGCGGGCCGCCGAACCTTCGCGGATCATGAGCCACATACCGAGCCGTAGCCGCTCGCGTGCTTCTTCTGTGGTGGTGCATTCGTGATCGGACATCACGCCTGCGGCGGCATAGGCGCAGAGATCGCGACCGCTCAGTCCTGGCGCATGGCCATCGACCACCAGTCTGTGGGCCAGGGTGGCCTGAATTTTGGCCAGCACCTGATCGTCTCCGGCCAGTACACCCGGCATATTCATCATTTCCGCCAGGCCCAAGACGCGCTCTTCTTTTAGCAGATCGAGCAGGTCGCTGGCCAGGAGAACCCGTTGGGGGCTCTCAAAGGAGGAAGCTGGCACGCATGAAGAGAGCATGATATAGGAGGAGAGGGGCAGGTCGCGACCGGTTTCGAGGACATAACGAATGCCTTCGACTCCCATGACGTTGGCGAACTCGTGGGGATCGAGCACGACCGTGGTAACACCACGCGGCACCACCAGGCGAGCGAATTCTGGCAGCACGAGCATGGTGCTTTCGATATGCATATGGCCATCCATCAAAGCAGGGGCCAGCCAGCGACCTTGCAGGTCGCGAACCTCGTGAGCACGATAGGCCTGGCCGGGCTCACTTATGCCGGCGATTCGTCCATCGGAGATGGCGACATCGGCGGGATAGCTCTCGCCGCTACAGACGTTGAGCAGCATGGCATTGCGCAGCAACAGATCTGCAGGCAGTTCTCCGCGCGCGACTTGAATCCTCTTCCACAAATCTTGCATTGCAGGTCTCTTTTCCCTGGGTATAGAATCCCCTTTATAGAGATATTGTTTATATTCAAGCAGATTTTAGCACATAGCCAGACATTTTCCATCATCTGTCACCCTTATGGGTGCTTTGATAGTGCCGGACGGTCGTGGGTGGCATGCGAAAATAGAGGAAGATGGGAGAGAAATATTAACCGGGAAGCGTTCTATGTCGTATATTGTTAGAGGTATAGTCGTAACTGTGATGAGCTTATCAAGGATCTGGTCTTATGAATAACACCGTGGCGATACTGGCGAGAATCGCGGCCCTGGCCGGGGGAGCGCTGCTTGGGGCGCTGCTGTCACGCTGGGTAGACAATCAGATGAGTATGCGCTTCCAGGAGCAGTCGGAGTATGATAGGAACCGCTACGCGCAGGGTCTTTCTCCGGTTTCCCAGTCCCAGGCGGGGGTATCGCGTATTCATACCGTGGATTCGGTGGGATATGGTGATGAGCCACCTTACCGTGACGAGGAATAGAGATCCGCGTGCCGTCCTGGGGGCAGCACGCGGATGAAGAAACTGGTGCTAGGACAGGTTATCGAGCAGGCGGCGTGCAAGGTGCAGCCACTCTTCGGGATTATCGTCGGGAATGGAGCAGCCATTCGCCAGGATGAGGTGTTTGCCCTTGACCTGGCTCACGGCTGAAATCATCTCAATTTCCAACGCGGCTGCATCACCATGCGCGAGGGGGCCGCGCTCCCAGAGTCCGGCCATGAGGCACTTGTCGGTGAGCCTGGCAGCCTCCGCGAGATCTGGCCCGGTGAGGCGATCGCTCCAACTCACGACGGAGACGGGATAGTCGTTGAAGGCTTCGAAGTAGATCTGATCGTTGCTCTGGTGTGGGTCGGCATGGACATGAACGATATTGAGCCAGCCGCCGGACGCGCCTTGCAGAGCTTGCAGGTCGTAGAGGCGGCCATAGCGGGCATATTCCTCACGTGTGAGGTCGGCAGTGGTGGCGCCCATGCAGGAGAAGAAGATGCCGCTGGCTCCGGCATCGATCGCGGCTTCTTGCAGGCGGCGCAGGTTGTCAGCGATGGTAGCCAGGCCTTCGGTAAAAGGGGCTGGATTTTTGCGTAGTACCGCCAGGGCTTGCTGCCTGTTGCCGATGAAGCGCAGGGCATAGGTCAGCGGGCTAAAGAGCGTCAGGATCAAGGGATAGTCATTGCCCAGGCGTTTCCGCAGCGTGCGGATAGCAATAAGTTGCTCGCGAAACATCGGCGTATCGAGATCGAGGCGAGGCAGGAAGCGCAGTTGCCCGGCATCGATCACCGGGTCAGATGGAGCGGGATAGGGGAGATCGGGCATTATTTTGACGATATCGAGCTGAAACTTTTGTACGAAGAATTCATAAGTTAATTCGGCCAGGCGTTCTCCTGAACCCTGTGGCTTAAAGTGGTGCCAGAAGCAGAGAGGCACCCGGTCCACTTGTTCGCCTTGTACGGCCGCGCGAACGCGCTCACCTGATGTCATAGTACTCATGTGTTTCTTCCTTCCGCTACTATGCCTTTTCGTTGAAGGATGATTTTTGGCGCTCATAGTAGGAATTATATCATTTTAAGGGGTAAGGGCTCACCATTGAAGTCTGGAAACGAGCCTGCATATAGAAATGTGGTATCTACGCGGAGCGGGTAAGAAGTTGCCGTAAAAAACGGCGTCAAATAGATATAATTAATAATTATAATGTGATAATGATTATATGGAGGAAATAGATGGGTAAAGCAACAAATGCCATTGATGATAAAGAAAGGGTGCTGATAGAGCACATATTCAATGATTTAGATTCAAAGAGCGATGATGCATGCGTTTATGATGAGCGGGGATATATTATAGAGGTTCATCTTGAGAATGCTGATTTAGACGTAGTGCCGGTTGAGCTCTGGCAATTGGAGCATCTGCGCGTGCTAAAGCTGGGGAAGAACTGGCTCAGCGAGTTGCCAGCCGAGATTAGACGGCTGACACAATTGGAAGAACTGGACCTTTCTGGTAACCTGCTGACCAACCTGCCAGCCGAGCTCTGGCAGATGGAGCATCTGCGCAGGCTCAATTTCGCTGGCAATTTTTTGCAGAAATTGCCAGGAGAGATTGGTAAGCTAAGCAGCCTGGAGGAATTGGATCTTACAAACACCGGGTTAGTTGCTCTACCAGCAAAAATTGGCCGCTTGCAGAATTTGCGCAAACTTTCGCTGCGAGAGAACAAACTGCGCAGTCTACCAGCGCAGGTCGGGCAGTTGTGCAACCTACGCGTATTACAGCTTAGCGATGCTGAACTCAAAGAGCTGCCCCCTGAAATTGGCCAGCTTTCCAACCTGGAAGAGTTACAGATGTCCAATGTTTATCAAATCGCCCGAGGTTGCCCAAGAGTTTTACCGGCCGAAATCGGGCAATTATATAATTTGCGCAAGCTCGATCTCAGTCAAAATCAGCTGCCCATGCTTCCTGCTGAGATTGGCGGGCTCACACATCTGGAAGAATTGAACCTGACTAAAAATCTCCTCAGGGAGTTGCCAGACGAGATGAGCCAGCTTGGCAACTTACGTAAACTTCACCTGGTCCAAAACAGGCTGCCAACATTTCCGACAATGCTAGGCCAGCTTTCACGTCTAGAAGAGCTGGATCTCGCATTATGTTATATGAAGACCATTTCGGCTGAGATTGGCCAGTTGCACAATTTGCGTATATTACATCTGGGCGCCAATAAACTGGAAAGATTGCCAGCCGAGATTGGGGAGCTCTCTTGCCTGGAAGAACTCTCATTGAGCGGATTGGAATTAACGACCTTGCCAGACGAGTTCGCGCAATTGCAAAGCCTGCGCAAGCTTACGCTAAATAGAACGACCATTACAATGCCAGAGTCCGTTATAGGCCAGCTTTCCAACCTGGAAGAGTTACACCTGGTAGAGATGGACTTAAGAGTGCTGCCGGGTGGAATTGGGCGATTGAGGAAGCTACGAAAGCTGACCCTTGGTGGCAATAAAACATTGAGACTCACATCTGAGATCGGTCAACTTTTAGGACTGGAAGAGTTACGGTTAAACAGTTGTCAACTAGAGACGCTACCGCCAGAGGTTGGAGCGCTGCATCATCTGCGAACCCTGGATCTGAGTTGGAATAACCTCACCGCTCTTCCCATCGAGATGAGCCAGCTTTCCCAGTTAAACGAATTGAACCTGCTGGGATATGATCCAGCGGCAGCGCCGGATGAGATGGGTCAGCTACATAACCTGCGCAAGCTTGAGCTAGGTTGGAAAGATGTAAGTTCGCTCCCTGCATGGATAGGGAACCTGGCCAACCTGGAGGAATTACAAGTGACGTATGCTGGTCTGTCAAAGCTGCCAGATGAGATTGGACAGCTGAAAAATCTGCGCAAGCTCATCTTGAGGGAGAACAGATTATCCGAACTGCCAGCCACCATCAGCGGGCTATCTCAGCTAGAAGAGCTTGATCTGCGATGGAACGACCTGACAGTGCTGCCAGATGAGATTGGGCAGCTAGAGCACTTGCGCAAGTTTGATCTGGGGTTTAATAATTTGCACGCGCTTCCTGCTACTATCGGGCAGTTAGGGCAGTTAGAAGAGCTATATATCGCAGAACCAAAGAATCTCTGGGCACCATTGAGCACACTACCAGCAGAGATTGGCCAGTTACACAATCTGCGTGTGCTTCAAGTCGCTGTCAGCAGGTTGCAGACTCTGCCGAAGGAGATAGGGAAACTCAGGCAATTGCAGGAGATGCAAATTTCAAGCAAGTTTTTAGCGGAGCTGCCGCCAGAGATAAGCAAACTTACACAATTGCGGGAGCTACAGATTGCGAGCAGGTCTTTAACGGAGTTGCCCCCGGAGATTGGGGAGTTGCGTAATCTACGTACGCTAGGGATAGGGAACAATCGATTAAGCACATTGCCGGCAGAGATCGGGCAGTTAAGCCGGTTAACGTCGCTAAGCGCCAATTTCAATGAACTTACGGCGTTGCCGCCGGAGATTGGCCAGTTGCGACGCCTTGGTTCTCTGTCGCTGACCAATAATCAGCTGCAGACATTGCCAGCCGAGGTCGGGCAGCTCACAGCCATACGAAATATGACACTGTACAATAATCCATTTACCGCACTGCCGCCAGAGATAGGACAGTTAAAGAATCTGCGCTACCTTGATTTGCGTGGTTGCCGGAAGCTTTCCGAGCTGCCTGACGAGGTGCGACAGATGAAGCAAGTGCGCAAGCTTTACACGAAGCCGAGGTGATGAGGACAAAAAGAAGAGGCTGGCCAAACAACCAGCCTCTGTAGTTTTATGGGTGTGTATCAGGCGCGAGCTGTGTCTTGCTGATACTTGGGGCGGCGGCGGCTGATGGAGCCACCTTTGCGTCCGGCGGCCTGCGCCTCCTCGCTGGTCCACTTATGGGCAGTACCCAGAGCATGAGCAGCTTTGCCGCCCTTGCTAGCAATCTCACGCTTTTTCTCGGGGCTCATGGACGCAAAGCCTCTGCCACGACCTTTCTGTACTTCCATTTAATCCTTCTCCTTTTTCACGAGTTTCAAGGTTGTTGAACTCTGTTATTTGTGACATCGAGAGAGTTGGCGCTATAGCGGCACCGCACTCTATTTCGTTTAAGTAGGGCGGCCAGGTGCAGTACCGGCCCTGGGTGACTGCGTAGCCAAATATCCCTACTAAACAACACGTCTCATCCAATTAATTGGATACACCCTACCATGTGTAGGTGAGGAAAATTTGCCTCTACTTTTCACAGTATTCGCCCGTTCGAACGGAGAAAGCGATATGACTGCCTGTGCTTAATACAAGGATAACAGTAATAAAGCACATGGACAAGTCTAAAAAGGCCATTAAAAAAAAGTCTCAGCAATCTCTAAGGTAGGCTCAACAATTCTCAAGAATTTATAAACTTTCTCTCAAGGATTTGGGTGGTGTGAACCGTGCTGAGCCCGCGAATAGGGCTCAATGGGAGCAGTAAGCGAGGCATCCTGGCGGGGCTGCTCCTGTGTTCCAGAATCGGCGGGGAGGGTAATAGTGACACTAGTACCTTTGCCTTCGGAGCTAGTGAGCATGATCTGTCCCCCCATGGCCTCAACGAGCTGGCGAGTGATATAGAGTCCCAGGCCATTGCCGGCTACGTGCATAGTGAGGGGATGTTCCAAGCGTTTAAACGGTTTGAAGAGGGAAGATTGCATCTGGGGAGGGATACCAATCCCCCAATCGCGTACAGTAATGTAGGCTTTCCAGTGGGTTGTAGTTGACTGATCATCTAGTGGTTGCAGGGAGAGCTGGTGCATAGTGCGGCGTGCGCGAGCGATAATCTCGACCAGGCCACCCTGGGGGGAATACTTGATAGCATTTTCTATAAGGTTAGTGAGCACCTGCTGCACCCGGTCAGGATCAGCCCAGGCGAGGGGGAGATGATGGTCGATGACGCAGTGTATGCGATAGAGGCCAGGGTGTGACTGCTCAACGCGGTCGCGGGTCAGCCGGGCCACGTCGTGGCAGATCCGGGCTACATCGATGCGCTCGCAGCGAAGCGAGATCTGTCCGGTGCGGACGCGCGACATATCCAGCAGGTCATCAACCAGTGTTTCCAGGTGGCCGACCTGCGCCATAATGGCATCGAGATACTGGCGCCGCTGCGCGGTGGGCATGTGCGACGGGGCCTCTGCACTTCCATAGGCCTGGAGTAAGGCGGCATAGCCCTTGATTGCCGAGAGCGGGACGCGCAACTCATGGCTGACCATAGAGACAAATTCGCCTGGTTGGGGCGTGTTGAGTGGTTGACGCTCCGAGACCTGGTCAAATGGGAGATCACAGACATCGACCAGCAGCTCTTCTAACCAGCGGGTGACAAAGGGCATATACTGGTCCAGGATATGGTTCTCGCCCGGGCTCAATGTCGTGGGTTGATTATGCCATAGAAGCAGGAGGCCGAGCAGGCCAGCAGGTCGTTCTAGTGGAACGGCGATCATACTGCCAAGTGCGCCATTACGGAGGGGGAGGCATTCGATGGTCATTCTGTGCCCGCTTTGCAGGACCATATCGCAGATGGCGGCCAGCCGTTCGTTCGCAGCGGGCACGAAATTGTCGCTATAATAGGCGGACGGGCCAGCGGGTGGTAAGAAGTTCAGTAAAGGGTGACGCAGAGAGGGATCAGCACATTGCAGAAGGATACCGGCGCCGGAGCAGTCTAGCACGTCGCGAGCGTGCCTGGTCAATTCCTGCAAACCAATTTCCGCCATGGTGGATACCTCCAGACTACACATACCTACGCCGTTCATTTTTAGTATAGGCCGAGTCACAAGAAGCAGGCAGAGAAAGGTCTAAGCATGCGCGAAGGGGCTCTTGAATTTCTCATAGGGAAACTTGACCGAGGGGATTGAGGACGGTACAATGAGCCAAAATCATCTCGAAGTTCGATCTATCTAATGTAGCACATCCAGGTTTTTTGGGCAGAGGGGCGGCGAACCCGTTGCGACCCCACTCCAGGAAAAGTTGCACATCAGGTTATTAAAACAGAGAGGGACATTGTCATATGTCTGACACAGACCTGGGACGAAACAACCCGAACGCCGAACAGGAACCAGGCTTTTTGCATATCGAGGAAAAAGAGGATAAGCAGCCTGAAGTAGAAGCGCATCCTGCTGGCGCCGAGTCGTCAGCCGCGCCGCGAGTGGTAGAGCGTTCTAGCGTCAACACAGGGACGGTAGAGCACCTGGCAGCGCGCAAGGCTATGCCCGCGCTCGACACATCCACACCTGCATTCAAGCAGCGCATGGCGGAGCTGCGCGCCGCACTAACCCGGTTGGTGACGGGTATACGTTGGGATAACCTGTCAGTGGACGAAGCGGCGAACCAGGTGATCCCCCTCTTAAACGTTGGTCCTGTACAGCAATGGAAAGCGGAAATGATCCCCTTCCTCTTTGAAATTGACCGTGCAGGCAACTTTGTGCCAGTCTGGCTGCATATTATCGAGCGGGGTGATCCTCCTGACCTTCCGGCGGATGCCAACCCTGCTGAAACGGCGATTGGGCGAGCCAGGCGTTTCGCCATTTTGATGCTTGGGCGCTATAAACACGGCTGGGCCGTCGAAAAGCAGAAATCGCTAGGCTTCTCGCGCCAGGGTGCCCGGGAGGATAAAACGGAGAGTCTGCCGAAGATCCTGGCACGGCTGGCGATTGATCCGAACACCTCGCTCTACGCCACACAGGCACTTGTGCAAATGGGAACGAACAGCGCGCTCCAGGCCCTGCTAGAAGCGCACAAGCAGGCAGAAGGCTGGGCCAAGATCGACGTGATGGAGGCACTGCTGGCTCTGAACCTGGAACAATTCCATGAGATACTGCTGGCCAGCGCCCTGGAGCGAGTGCCGGGCCTGGAAAGCTACGCGGCTATTCCTCTTTACCGCTCTATCCCACTGGAAAAGTACCTCCATACGGAAGGCAGCGCCAGTTCATACACGGCCAGGCAGGCAGCGCTGGTGCTGGGGCAGGTATTACAGAACAGCCTGTCATCAGCGAGCAAAGCGGGCTCAAGCAAGCCTATAGCTTTTGAGCGCGATCTCTCGTTGACGCTTACCGCGCTGCTGGATGAGTTACACGCGCACGCCACCTGGGAACATACGCTGGCGCTCCACTATTCTGGTCGGCTGATGGGTTACTACTGGGGTGCGATCAGCAAGGGAGCGATCAAAGAGCCAGAAATCGTCGACCCAGTCTATAGTTGTTTGCCAATGATGCACGAGGTTGAGCGCTGGATAAACGGGTCTGGTCGTGATACGCTGCTGGAGGCGCTGAGCGAAGGAGGAGAGGACATCAACCTGACGCCGCTGGTCAAAGTGCTGGGTGAGCTGCGCGACTCGCGAGCCAATGGACCACTCACAGCGCGACTGGACGAGGTGCGGATGCTCACAGACCGGACACAGGCGTTGATGCTGGATGCAATGTGTACAACACTGGGGCAGCTGGGTGATCGCCGTGCGCTGGAATCAATGCAGCAAATGCTTTACCGTACAGTGGATACTAACCGGAGGAAGAGCCATGCGAAAAGGCGTGAGCCGCTAACGGCAGAGGATGCCGATGTGCCGGGCAGTATTGTTTACGCAGCGTTTTTGCGTGCATGTGGTATGCTAGGTGATCGTAGTAGATTGGAAAGCGTGCTAGCCGGGCTGCAAGATTTCGATCCCTATGTACGTGGGCAGGCACTGGAAGCGCTCAAGCGCCTGGACCCGGGGGGTGAAGACACGCGCAGCCGCCAGGCCATCAGCAGCGCATTGAATGATCCACGCGACGCTATTGTGCGCTCCGCGTTGCAAGGAGTAGTGCAGTATCGCTATCATGACGCGCTGCCGGAGGTGCGCCAGATACATGAGACGAGGCCGCCCCTGGCGGCAGCTGCCTTTGATACACTACGCCAGTTGGGCCAGGCGTAAGTCGTTATGTTTGTGCGCCGTCTGTGGATACGGGCGGCACACAAAAAACGAAAAAAGTGAAAAAAATGTCCAAAAATCCTATATTGCTCCTGGTTTTATGAAACAAGCTGCTATACTGTAATCAGGTAGACTCTGTCTGAGCAATACGAGGGAATGTGATGAATATGTTGGTGGGGAAGACTCTCGGGGGGTACAGGCTTGCGCGACTCATCGAGAGTGGTGGAATGGGAGATATTTATCTTGCACAACATGCACGTATTGGAAGAAAAGTAGCGATAAAAGTTATCTGTGGAGATTTACGTGCGGCCCCGCATACTCCTGAGGGGAAGCAGGCTACTATACGCTTTGAGCGTGAAGCGCGAGCAGTCGCCGAACTGGAACACGAAAATATTTTACCGCTTTACCATTTTGGTGATGAGACACTTGAGCCAGGGGGGCAGCCGATTACCTACCTGGTCATGCCTTATCTGTCGGAGGGGTCGTTGTGGAACTGGCTCCAGCGCCGCACCCAGCAGTTTGGCTTCGGCTGGCCGATCTCGGCGGAAGAGGCTGGCTATTATCTGATGCAGGCCGCCGTCTCGTTGCAATACGCGCATGACCATGGTGTGATTCATAGGGATATCAAGCCGACGAATTTTTTGATTCGTATTGAGCGAGGTCCGCTGAAAAATGGGCAGCCGGCCTATCTTTCAACGATCTTTCCACATGGCAGGCCTCGTCTCTTGCTGGCAGACTTTGGGCTGGCGGCCTTTTATCGCAGCGGGCGCTCTATGCACCGTTCGGTTGGCACGCCGCTCTATATGGCGCCGGAGCAATTTGATGATCCGACGCTGGCCACCTCAGTTCATGTTGGGCCGTCCGCCGACCAGTATGCGTTGGCGGTCATGATGTACCAGTTGATGACCGGGCGGGCGGTTTTCGAGGGTACTGCCGCTCAGTTGCTCTATCATCATCACAACACGCCCCCCACACCACCCAGCTTCTATAATCCGGCGCTGCCGACAACGCTGGACGAGGTATTTCTGCGCGCACTGGCAAAAAAGCCGGAGCAGCGCTACCCAACGATTCTAGAGTTTGGGCAAGCTTACGATGAGGCGCTGCAGCGCGCGCTGCGTGCCAGAGCAGCGGTAGCAACGGTAACAGAGCGCATGCCTGCTGTTGCCAAGTCGCGGGACGGGCGTGAGGAGAGCAAGAAATTTATCCAGCGCGAAGTAACGACGTTACATCTGCCGGCAGCGCCAGCAGGTGCTAAAAGCGCGGGGGGAAGCATGGCGGAACGCCCGGCAGCAGTGCACGTGGCGATGATGGAAAATGAAAGGGAGACTGGTCAGCCGCAGCAGGCGCCGATCAAAGCGGAGCCTGCCGCAGAGTCAGCCCCTGTGGCTTCTAAGAATCTATCAAGCAGATTGAAATCCTTTGCGCTTGTCCAGCATACGACCACGTTTAGCGCGATCGTGATTGGTTCTGTATTTCTGCTGCTGGCAGCGATCAGTTTGTTAGTGGCAATGGTATTTATCTGGCATGTGAGATAGAAAGCCGGGCCATGGTTAAAAGCCCTGGGCCATGGTTGAGAGAGCCCTGGGCCATGGTTATGAGAGGCAGCCTTGAGGCTGCCCCTACAGAACGGTGTTCAGGCCGTGGGTATGATGGGGAGAACAACGTAGGACGGGTGCTCGGCATCGTGCAAAATGGTTTGTTGCGCGACCTGGACCTCATCATCGCTGCCAAAATCGTGACCGGTGTTGGGATTGCGATCCCAGCGAGGGAAATTGCTGCTGGTCACATCGAGGCGAATGCGATGGCCTTTTTTGAAGAGATTGCTGGTCGCCCACAGGTCGATCTCATACTCATAGGCGCGACCGGGCTCGATGAGTGAAGGTGCTTCGCCCTGTTCAAAATTGCGGTAGCGTGCGCGAATGATGCCATCGGTCAGATTCTGCGCGTAGCCATCCGGGTGGACATCGACCAGGCGCGCGACAAAGTCGGTATCGGGCGCGCTGGAGTTAGCCCACAGATGGACAGTGACCGGGCCGGTGACCTCGACATCCTCTTCCAGCGGAGGTGTGCTATAGACCAGCACATCCTCGCGGCTCTCGGTCTGGCGTTGATCGCGAGGGCCAGCGGGATACTCGGGTGACATCAGCAGCGCTCCGCCGTGTGTAATGATGGGATTGTTGGGATCGTAGTGATACTGGTCGGAGGGCTCTTCCTGTGGTGAGGTTATGCTCAGCGTACCGTCGCCATTGAGCGTGTTGGCGTGACCCTCGCTATGCAGATAGTAGCGAGTTTCGACGGCGCGAGCCAGCGGCCACTCATGCTCGTCGCGCCAGACATTGGCCCCCATGACAAAGAGTTTGATCGGTGGTTCATCCTGGATACCATTCTCGACCCCCTTGAGCCAGTGATCGAACCAGCGCAATTGCAGGCTTATAAAGTCGATTTTCAGATCGATAAAGCCAGCTGTTGACGCGAAACCAAAGTTCATCTCGCCGATCGGATTGGTGACGCCGCCATGCGTCCACGGACCGATGATCAGCTTGCTCTGGCGCGCCTGGGGAGTACTGCCATGTTCGCGCATAGTTTTAAAGTTCGCGATCGTTCCTTTGAGGAAAATGTCGTACCAGCCGCCTGCGTTGAATGCAGGCACAGAGGCCTGTTCATGCTTGCCAAGGATCGTCATATGATCGACCTGAGCTCGCTCCATCGGGTGCTCAATGGTTTCAAAGAAAGAGGGGGAGACATCATTGCGCTTAAGGGGGGCAAATTCTTTTAGGGGTAGGGACCAGTAGCCCTGCTTGCCAAGGGCATCCATATCCTGGACCAGCGCATACACGGCGTGTCCCAGATTGCGGGGATCGGGATCGTTCTGGTGGCGGCGCATTAATACATTGAGGCCCATCATTGTTTGCCAGTTGGCGGTTGTGCCGAGTTCGAGCGCACCACCACGAAATAGCACGCCTTGAAGGGGATCGTCCCAGGTGATAAAGGGAACCATCGCCTTGAGTGCGGAAGGCTGCTGCACGGCTGTGATCCATTGTGTAAAGCCGAAATAGGAAGCGCCGAACATACCAACGTTCCCATCGCTGTAGCGCAGCTTTGACGCCCATTCAATGGTGTCTACGCCATCTTGAGCTTCATTACGGAACGGGTCCCACTCGCCAGAGGATGCAAAGCGTCCGCGCGTATCCTGTATGATCACTACATAGCCCTGGCGCGCGGCCTGCGCGGGATCCATGCCACCTCCTGCGCCTGGAAGGTCTTTGCCATAGGGCAGGCGTGTCAATAGTACGGGCCATTTGCCGTCACCAGCGGGCCGATAGACGTTAGCGCGCAAGATAGCGCCATCGCGCATTCTGGCTGGAACGTCAAAATCGACGGCGATCTGGTGACCCAACTGCATTGCCATGAATCGCTCCTCTTCATTCGGCCACCCTGGGAGTGGCCCTACATTTCTGACTATCAGCGAATAAATCACTGTGTTTATCATATAACATATAACGCCCTGAAGAGTTTGTGCCAGGGGCGAGGTGTGGAGCAGGCTCTACAGGCAGCGATACTGCATCTTGACACTTTTTCGTACAATTAGATA
>JAFMRP010000353.1 GCA_017354095.1 Ktedonobacteraceae bacterium | reverse complement strand
GAGATTGCTGATCTGCCAACGTACTTATGCGACGCCGCCTTCTCCGAGTGTGATGGGCTGGAGATGACGATGGAAGTGAAAACCATCCGTGAAGGGGGAAACAACGGCAAGCAAATCCGCCTGACAGGCCCAACGAGCTATGGCATGCTCACTCTGAAGCGTGGAATGACCAACTCGTTTGACCTATGGAACTGGTTCAGCGCCATGCATGCGTCCAATAACCTCAAAGCGCGGGCCAACGCCGAGATCACCGTTTTCGCTGCCGATGGAGAAACTGAGCAGGTACGCTTCATTCTGGAGCGCTGTATCCCGATCAAGCTGAAGGCGCCAGCTTTGAATGCTAAGGATGGCATTGTTGCAATTGAGGAATTACAGCTCGCGTATGAAACCCTGACGTTGCAAGCAACATAGCCGAGGAGGAGAGCATATGCCTGATCCCGCACATCTCGCCAAGGCAGAATTACACGAAATAGATTCCGATTTCAAGGATGACAAACCAGGGGGGAAGAAGGTCAAAGTCCAGTTTAACCCTGAGACGCTCAAAGTAAGCTTTGCTAACCAGATTCAAGCGCCAAGCGGAGGGGGCGACCAGAAAGGTACACCGAGCATGCAATTCGTTGGTGCGGGCACCACCAAGCTATCAGTGCAACTCTGGTTTGATGTCAATGCACCGGAGGCACTGGATGATCAGGGCAATGAGGTTGACGACGTGCGCAAGTTGACACAGCAGGTTGCCTATTTCATTACCCCCATCGAGCTTAGCAGCGGGCAGGATAAAGGGAAATTCGTTCCGCCCGCGGTACGCTTTCTCTGGGGTTCGTTTCAGTTTGATGGCATCATGGACTCATTGGAGGAGTCGCTGGAATTTTTCTCAAGTGAGGGCAGGCCGCTGCGCGCCAGCGTGACCTTTGGCCTGTCTCAGCAGAAAATCCAGAAGTTCGTATTTGGAAAAGCTGAGCAGCCACCAGCAGGCGGCGGAGGATTAGGCGGCGCGCCTGCTGGCACAACGCCATTGACGCCAGCACCGTTCGGCGCGACCATCCAGGGTCTGGCCGCTGGGATCGGCCTGGCCGCTAACTGGCAGGCGATCGCCACGGCTAATGACATCGAAAATCCACGTTTGCTGCAGCCAGGACAGCTAATTAACCTGGATGTGAAGATATTCTAATTTTGTGCCAGGAGGCTATGACGATGCCTGTGATCATTAACGAGTTCGAAGTGATTACCGCCCCGCCATCGGCAAAACAGGGCGCGGACCAGAAACCAGCCGCAGCCAACTCAGCAGGAGCACCCGGGCCAACGGCACATGACATAGAGCAGGTGGTACGTCATCAGAAAGAACGCTGCGCTCGGGTGCGAGCGCATTAAATGGAGCAATACCAATGGCCAGAGAGACAAAAGCGTTTAAAGATGCACGACCGACAATCAACATCTCAGGACAGGACGATCCCGCGCTGGGAATGGGTCTGCTGAGTATGATGATTGTCGAAAATACCAACGGACTGTACCGCTGTGAGGCGACTTTTAGCAACTGGGGGAACATCAATAATAGTATTGGCTTCCTCTACTTCGATCGCCGCACATTGGATTTTGGCAAGGTCTTCAAGGTCAAAGTCGGTACGGATACGATCTTCAATGGACGTATTTTCGGGCTGGAAGCGCTCTACCCGGAGGGACGATCGGCTGAACTGGCGGTCCTCGTTGAGGATCGTTTCCAGGACTTACGTATGACGCGCCGCACCCGTGTATTTAGCAATATCAGCGACGCCGATGTGGTCCGGCAGATCGCCAATGAGCATGGCCTGACCCCGGATGTTGACATCAGCGGCCCGACCTATAACGTGCTGGCCCAGGTGAACCAGAGCGACCTGGCTTTTCTTCGTGAACGGGTACGCACGATCGACGCCGAGCTATGGATGGATGATAGCACGCTTTACGCCAAATTGCGTACAAAACGCAACAATGGCACGCTGAAGATGACCTATGGAAGTGAACTGCGTGAGTTTTCGGTCCTGGCAGACCTGGCAATGCAGCGGACCAGTGTCACGGTCAACGGATGGGATGTTGCGGGCAAAGCTGGTCTTCAGTATGAAGCTGCCGACTCGATCATAAACGGCGAATTATCGGGAGGGATTAGCGGCGCGAGTATTCTGGCCTCCACGCTTGGGAAGCGCAAAGAATCTCTGGCTCATACCGTACCGCTCACCAGCCAGGAAGCCCAGGCCGAAGCGGAGACATTTTTCAAGATGAGCGCGCGCCGTTTTGTGACGGGGCGCGGCATCGCCGATGCCAGCGGTCAATTGCGCGTTGGCAGCTATGTGGACTTGCAGGGGTTGGGGCCGCTTTTTAATGGCAAATATTATCTGTCAGAGGTCAGGCACCTCTTTGATGGTACATGCGGCCTGCGGACTGAGTTTACCGCCGAGCGACCTGGTCTGGGGCGCCTATAATATCACTGGATTGGGAAAGGGGTCACTGCGTTGGAACAAACTGCTGTAGAGATGATCGTTGATGCGCGTCTGCCGTCTGGATTGGGGGGGCGCTGGTATGGCGTCTATCCCGCGCTGGTCAGTGATATTAAGGACCCGGATGGGCAGGGACGCGTCAAGATTATCCTGCCCTGGGCGCCTGATACCGGCGATGGCCGTTATGAGGCGTGGGCGCGCCTGGCAACACTGATGGGTGGAAACAATCGTGGTAGCTGGTTCGTTCCCGATGTCAATGATGAGGTCCTGGTGGCCTTTGAGGGTGGTGAGCCGCGCCGTCCCTACATTGTTGGTGGGCTCTGGAATGGCCGGGATAAGCCGCCGGAGTCTATGGACGGCGCGGGCAATAATTATCACAAAGTGCTGCGCTCGCGTAACGGTGTCAAGATCACGCTGGATGATACCGATGGGCAGGAAACCTTGATTTTAGAAACGCCGGCTGGACAAAAGGTCACACTCAAAGATGGGCCAGGCTCGGTGGAGATTGTTGATAGCAATGGCAATACCGCGAAGATGGAAGCCAGTGGCATCACGATCACAGCCTCAGCAAAAGTCACTATCAACGCCAGTACGGCGGAGATCTCAGCGGGGATGGTAACGGTCAATGCCGGGATGTCAAAGTTTAGCGGGGTCGTACAGGCCGATACCGTGATTACCAACAGTGTCATAAGCGCGTCCTATACGCCGGGCGCGGGCAATATCTGGTAAGCGAGGGAGGCTATGAACGCGCTAAGGATTGAGCCACAGGTACAATGGACAACGGCGTCGCCGCTCTGGAGTGCGCTACCCCAGGAGCCTGCGCAGCGGCAGCAACGAATGCGCAGCCCGGCCCTGTTGCGCTTCGCCTCTGATACCTTTATGGAAGATCTTGCTCAGCGTTTACAGAATGTCCTGCTGGGGATGGCGCCAGACCTGAGCGACCTGGTAGCGCGGGCCGAGAGCTTCCGCGAACGTCCAACCGGCGCGCCGCCAGGTTGGCAGCCAGACATACAGAATATGCCGTTGAAGCTCTACCAGCCCGTTCACGGCCACTTCTATCTTGTTGCCGCCAGCCTTGTCTGCCGTATACCCGGCATGCCCGATCGCTTTGTCGATACGGCCAGAGGTGAAAAAGCCAGCTTTGTGCTGCGGCGGATCGGGTCCAATGGGCAGGAAATGGCCTGGGTGCGCGATCCGGTGCAGGGGAAGGGCTGGACAACCCTCACGCCCGATGCTACCGGCGACTATAAAACGCTGGCTGGTTTTGAAGAACTGTACCCGCTGTTTCCTGTCAACTTCACCGAGAACAATCGTCACAGGCGCCTGCTGGTTGGCCTGCTTCCTACTTCCAGCCGGGATACGTTTCAAGCCGCACCCCAGCTGTCACCAATTCTGGGTGAGAATGATACGGCAGTGCAGGATGAAAGAAAAAGGCTGGGTGCCGATCCGCGCCTGGAAGAGGCCAAGGGGCGCGTGACGGATATGCTCGATGCCTTCAAGACGCATCTTGTCCCGCCCCTGGATGTACTGGAAACGTCTCGCTTCATCTTGCTCGACCTGGCTGAGGTGCTCGCCACGTATCTGCCTGCGCTGTGGCAAGCCATCAAGGACAACGCAAGGCCAGCACAGCAAGCGCTCACATCTCTCTACGAGCTATTGGCCCGCAGCACATTGACAGACCGGGTGAGCTCAACGCAAATCACCTGGCTGGCTGCGCTACAGGCCGTGCGGAGCGAGTTCGACCATAGCAATTATGATGCTGCCAATCTCCAGTATGATCTGCGCCAGACAAACCTGGATGGCGACACACTGTATGCCGCGTTTAAGGATGCATTGGATGCGACGCCACCACCCGCAATGCCTCCAGCGAGCAGCACGGCTCCAGCGGATGTTGCCGTTCCTAAGCTGGACGCTCGGCCAGGTGTCAAGTATATCCTGCGTTGTGTTTACCAGCGCCCGCAGTGTGGTCCGCTGCATCCTGATGTTCTCAGCAACGCTACGGAAGCGTTCGAACTTGCATCTTTCTTTGACTTTGATGCTCCAGCCCGCCCTATCCGTATCTCTATGCCGGTTGATACCAGCGTCGCGGGTCTGCGCAAATTCAAGAAGAATGTAGCTTTTATACTCTCCGATAAACTGCGCCAGCAGATGGAGTGTGTGAGCGATGCTAAAAAAGCGTTAGATGGCAGTCTTGGCTGCGATCAGGAATTTAACATTGGAACCATCTGCTCATTTTCGATCCCTATTATTACCATCTGTGCATTTATTGTGCTCTTTATCTTTCTGATCCTGCTTAACATCGTTTTCTGGTGGCTGCCGTTTATTCGAATCTGCTTCCCGATTAGTTTGAAGGCAAAAGGCTAGGTGCGTAATGACAGTGGACGCGGGAAAACTTTTCGGGCGTGGCATCGGCTTCCCGCCGCGGATTGGCCCCGATGGCCATATCGCCTGGTCTGAAGGTGAGGATAATGTACGTGAAGCTATACGCATTATCCTACTGACTGATCCTGGAGAACGCCTGATGTTGCCCGATTTTGGAGGCAATCTTGGCCGTTTCCTGTTCGAGCCCAACACCGTCACGACCCGGCATCTGCTCTCTGAACGTATCAGCAGGGCACTGGCGCAGTGGGAACCGCGCATTCTGGTAGAGTCGGTCGATGTTGAGCCAGATCCTGACGATCCGCAGGCGGCCATTGCTACGATTATCTATAAGCTTGTCACGACCCAGGCGCGTGAGCGTGTGAGTCTGAATGTCACACTCAACGGCTAATACAGCCTGCTAAGGGAGTACGCTTATGCCATTGCAAATACCGAGTCTCGATGATCGCAAATATCAGGACTTGTTGGATGAGGCGCTGGCGCGTATTCCAGTCCACAATCCTGAATGGAAAAACTTTAACAAAAGTGATCCGGGTGTGACGCTGATAGAGCTCTTTGCCTTTCTAACCGAGAATTTACTCTATCGCAGCAATCAGATTCCAGAGCGTAATCGGCGTAAATTTCTGACGCTGCTTGGTATCGGACTTCAGCCTGCCACCTCTGCTCAAGGCATCGTGACCATTACGAACGAACGTGGCCCCCTTCAGACTGTTACGCTGAATGCCGGGCTGGAAGTACGCTCTGGCCAGGTGCCGTTTCGCACCGAACGCAGCCTTGATATCTTGCCTCTGGAGGCCCAGGTCTACTATAAGCATAAACTGGATAGTCCCTCTCAGGCACTAAGGGATTTTTATGAGCGGCTCTACATCTCATTCAAAGGCGTAGCACCCGAGCTTGCTGATCTTCAGTTATACGAGACGCTGCCACTCTCTCCCAGAGGGACCTCCGAAGTTGACTTGGCGAAGG
>JAFMRP010001451.1 GCA_017354095.1 Ktedonobacteraceae bacterium | reverse complement strand
ACTGCGTCGGGAGTTCTATGTGCGGGTCTCCCTGCGCATTAGCCTCAAGGATCGTCATTACCAACGGCTCTCGCCAGAGGAGGTGCTTGACCAGGCCCGTATGGAACTCACCCGGAACGTGGCCGATGTGATGGATGGGCTGAGCCGAGCTGGATTGACCTCCAGTCGCCTGAGTGGTGAGCAGTTGGTGCAGTACTATCTGAGCTGTATTCATGCCAGTGATGCCAAGGCATATGGACTGCCCCAGAGTGTCTTGTCCACCCTGGACTTCCCCATACAGCCCATGCTTCCGCGTATGGGCGATTCCGCACGTCTTGCGTCTGACCAGCACACATTGGAGCCAGACCCGGCCCCAATCTCGAAGTTGGATCAGGGGGCAACACGTCACCAGCGACGTCGCTGGACCCGCAAGCGGCACCGGCCCTACGACCAGGACCCACCCGATGGGGTAAGTCTGCCGGAACTGATCCAACCAGCCAGTGTCGAGCACACGCCTCACGCCCTGCGAGTGCATCAGCACACCGATGAATATGTGCGGGCCAGAGCGGTAATCGGCTATCCTGCCTATGCGCTTGCTGGCTGGGTCGATCAGCTGCTGGCCATTGATGAGCCTGGGATCGAGGTGCTGCTGTTTCTCGAAACGCTCGATCCCACACGCTTTGTGCGCGGCTTGAGCCGCAAGCTCACCGGTTATCACGCCACCCAACTGGTGGAAGCCCGGCAGGGTAAGACCGCCGATCCTTACATTGCGGCTGCCTGTGACGAGGTGGATGCGCTGCGCAGCAAGCTGGTCGCGAAAACCGAGCAGGTGCACGCCTGTTCTCTGTATGTGCTGACCCGTGCTGAGCGTGCTTCCGCATTACGCGAACGGGATCAGAAGGTGGCCCAACATCTCACCCACCTGGAACTGCACCACGTGGCGCTGGAATATGAACACCTGCACGCCTGGCGCTCCTGCGTGGATGGACGAGATATCCTCCATCGCGCACGCAAACTGGATACCTCTACCCTTGCCTGTAGTTTCCCCTTCTGCTCCAGCCACCTGTCCACCGAAAGGGGCGCGCTAGTTGGATTAACGCCCTCCGGAGGCCTGGTGCTGATCGATCCCACCTCCAGCCAGTTGGAGAATGGGCATGAACTGGTCTTTGCCAAAAGTGGTTCGGGTAAATCCTTCTATGAAAAGCTCGGACTCATGCGACAACTGCTGCTGGGCATGGAAGGCATCGTGATCGATCCTGACGATGAGTTTGGGCGGATCTGTGACCGCTTTGGCGGGTCTCACATCACCCTCTCACCGGGGCAGTTGCACATCAATCCGTTTGAGCTGGGAGCCAGCCACCGTGAACCTAACACGCTCACAGAGAAAGTGGAAAGTCTGCTGGTGCTCTTTGATCTCTTATTGGCCGAGAAAGACCCGGGCGTGCTGCCACAACGAGAGCGCAGTTATCTGCACAAGATCATCACCCGCGCCTATGCGGATCAGGGCATTCTCCCCGATCCCAGCACACATGATCGCCCTGCCCCTCACATGCAAGCGGTCTACGACGTGATCGTGCAGGACGGCGATCCACTGGGCCTGGGGGATCGGCTCTTACGGCATCTGGCGGCCTTCCCCCAGACGACGGATGTCCAACTGGATAATCCACTGGTGGTCTTCAATCTCCAACGGTTGAAGCATGCCTCCGAGGAACTGCTGCGCATTGGCTTGTATCTCATCATCGAATTCGTGTGGAGCGTGGTACGTCGTGAGCGCACCCCCAAGCCGCGACTGCTCCTCATCGATGAGGCCTGGGTGCTCATGGAGTTTTTGGAAGGCGGGAACTATCTGGCGGCACTGAGCCGGGGAGCGCGCAAGCAGAACCTGCACCTGCGCATGGTCACCCAGAACATCCATGATTTCCTTGCCAGCAAAGCTGGGCAAACGATCCTGCTT
>JAFMRP010001450.1 GCA_017354095.1 Ktedonobacteraceae bacterium | reverse complement strand
CCGTCCAGAGCAAACGAATTACTTCGCAGGCTTCTCCAAAGCGGCGAATGCGCTCGCCAGTTTTGTAAAGCGGAATGCCATAGGCGTTGTGCTCTAGCTCGTTCCAGCCCGCGCCAATGCCGAAGTCCAGCCGGCCCCCGGAAATAATATCTATCGTCGTGGCCATGTTGGCCAGTACCGCCGGGTGACGATAGGTGTTGCCGGTGACCATCACGCCGACGCGCACCCGCTTCGTCCGTGCCGCCAGCGCGGCCAGCAGCGTCCAGCCCTCAAGGCACGGCCCGGTTGGATCGTTCCCCAGAGGCATGAAATGATCAAAGTTCCAGGCATGCTCAATAATCGGCAACTCGTCGGCTTCCTGCCAGATAGTCAGCATCTCTTCGTAGGTGTTGTGCTGTGGCGCGGTCTTAATGCCAAAGCTCACATGCTTGTTGGTGGCCATCCGTGAGTTTTCCATCCTTCCGTTGATAAAGTTTCTCATTTATCATAACACGTGGCAAGGCCACTTTGCTTCAGAACTCTACGTGCATGTGCCTATGAAGCGGATACTGCAATAGTATTCTGACCTCCCGGCGTCTTAAGCTGGCGCGAGACTCCAATCCGCTGCTTCATGACCTCAAAGCGAAGCGGGCCAGACTTGATCGACCAGGGCTGGAAGGTATATTGCTTCACACTGATATTTAGCAACTTGGGTGCGATCCCCTGCTGTGGTAGCTTGAAGGCTGCGAAAAGTTGCGTACCAGGCTGCACCGCTGTCATCACGCACTCTGTGGTCAACAAAGAACCACTTTGCCCATCAAGTGTCGCCTTGAATGTGTAGTTGTAGTCGGTTCTCCATGCGGCTTTTCTGGACTCGGTCACACCCCAGTGCGTCACCATCCATGGGGTAGCCGTGTTTACGCGTTGCGCCTGTGGTTCGAGAAGTTGCAGCGTCTTGGTAAAGACATGCTGCCCGGGCGTGATGAGCGGTCGAGCGTTGAGGATATAAAGGTTGAACGGGTCTCCACCTGTACGCTGCGGTTGTTGCACGAGTGTCGCATGAGCATAGCGCTGCATGATCTCATTTACCAGTGGCGTATAGGGCGATACCAGGTAGACCACCGGCCCGCTGCCCGGGCCGGGTAGAACGACACAGGTACCCTTGCTGTGCGTATCACCACCAATCACTGTGGTAGGTGTTCGCATCTGCTGCGCGAAATAGCGTAAGGATTCGCGAAAACCTGGATTACCCACCAGGTAGACATGGCTGATGTGATGTTGTTGGGCTAGCTGGTCCGTTGCCTCAATGGCTTGTTTGAATTCCCCGTACTCTGTGTAATGGAGGTAGAGCGGATAGCTAAAGTTGCTATTAAATGCGCCTCTTTCGGTATCAACCACAAATGTCACGCTGCCAATAAGGTTGGCGCAGATGGTAAGACCCACAACTGCATATACCACCAGCCGCGCACCTCTGTGCCACCAACTCTGGTTTTCCTGTAGGTATGCCAGGATCCTGGTAAGACAGATCGCGACCAGAATAAAAGGGCCCGGGAGCAGAAAAGTTGCGTAGTGCCCGTAAAAATCGATTGAATGTCGCATGAGCAGGAGCGTCAAAACACCCTGCCAGACGAGAAGCAGAACAAAACCACGCCTGGCTGGATCGTTGTAGCTCGTGATCAGCCATGCCCTCAGCCTCTTTGTGCTCACTGCTAGCTGACCCATAGCTGGCGATGGCTGGAATAACAGCAACAAGAGGACCAAACCACCCCCCAATGCCAGAATAGGGCTGGTGACGTGTATCACCTGGAGAAGATAACGGATCGGGAGCATCAGCACGGCCGGCCCGCTTAAAAGGCTCTGAGGATGATCTGGTAGTACATCTATCAGGTTCGAGGGACTCTGGATGTAAGGACTCATAAATGCTGTATAGGTGTTATAAATTTGCGTGTCTATC
>JAFMRP010001449.1 GCA_017354095.1 Ktedonobacteraceae bacterium | reverse complement strand
CAACGTTTCTGCCGAAGATGGGCATCACGTCAAGAGCAATTTCAGTTTTGTCGTAGGAGCCGGGCCACTGCCGGGCAACACCAGTGATCTCTTGGATGCCAGCTCAGCACTCGATGAGAATTTCTCTCTTTGGAGCATCACCCTGCGCTGGCTGAATTATCTCGGCATGGCCGGGCTAGTGGGCATGATCGCGTTTCTCGTGCTGGTCTGGCAACCAGGGACGCGTTTGGCGTCTCAAGACATCGCGATGGGAACCATACACAAGGCCAACGCCCGTCTGGAAAAGCGTGCTTCTTCTCTCGTGTGGGCAACCATCCTGATATTGCTCTGTGGATGGATCGCTTTTCTTCTTTATCAGTCATGTATTGACAGCGGCCTCACCTTCTGGGCTCTGTTCCGTTCACAGGCGTTGAGCGCCACCCTCTTCCAGAGCCGCTTCGGCACCGTCTGGCTGATCCGGCTCGCGCTGATCGTTGGGACGATCCCCTGCTGGTTTTCTTGGTCCAGGCGCCAGGCAGCAATACACACTGAAGAGATGCAAGCGTCGCGATCCTCGCGATGGTCGCTCTGGCTACTCTTGCTGCTGGGCACGGGTATGATGCTCACCACGTCGTTGAACTCGCACGCGGCGGCCAGCAAAGATGCCTGGTTCTTGCTGCCGGCAGACCTGGTGCATCTGCTCAGCACGGGCTTCTGGATTGGCGGCTTGCTTCTATTCGTCAGCGGCCTGGCTGCGGTATGGCCCGTGTTATTACCCGGTACAGGAGATCGCACGCGCTTGCTCGCGGTCCTTCTCCCGCGCTTCTCACGCCTCGCCTTGATCAGCGTCCTTCTGCTAGTCCTGACGGGGACGCTGCAAGCCATCGTCCAGCTTGGCACGCTCACTGCCCTGTTCACGACGAATTACGGGCTGGCATTATGCTTGAAGCTAGGGATCTTCTTCGTCCTCTTATGCCTGGGCGCGTTTCATCTCTTGCGCGTCAGCCCGCGTATGAGGCTCTTCTCACGCAACAGCGGCGAGGAGGACGGCGCAAGATCGCTGAGTGCCGGGGCCCTGCAAAGGACATTCCGGCGTACCGTCGGTGTAGAAGCTGGCCTGGCGATCCTGGTGCTGTTGGTCGTAGGCGGGCTGACCAGCCTGAGCCCACCGCCACCACCGCAACAGCAACGTACGCAGGCCTCTTCGACAGGCCCATTTGTCCAGCGTGGGCAGGCGAGCAACCTGAGTTATATCCTGGTCATCAATCCTGGCAGAGCGGGTCCCAATACCTTCGAGGTGGATCTGCATGATGCCAGCGGAAAGCCCATCAGCGACGCGGAAGCCGTCGCCTTGCGCTTTACCATGCTGGATATGGATATGGGCGTACAGGACGTCCCATTGCAGCCGGTAGCCAGCACGCCCGGACGCTACAGTGGTACGGCCAGCGTCCTGGGCATGTCAGGTCACTGGAGCATCTCGCTACTGGTACAGCGCAGTGGTTATGATGATGCCAGCATCCCAATAGCCTTTGCCGTACCGTAGCGCTTTCTTGGTGTTGTACTGCATACATTGCCTCACGAAACATCGTACCCGGTGGTCAGATTCTCCTGCTCTCCCCTTGTATCTTTTGCTGGTAAAAGGATCTCCGGTTGCTTCGCGCGGCTCTCACAACGTCCCATGAGTTGGCTTTGCTTGTACTGAGCAGTACGATGTCTCATGAGGGATGCAGATGAGATCATGACTCCCTCACCTGGACGATCACGCCTGCCATCGTTTCCCGGTAGTGATTGGTGAAGGGGATGGCGTTGAAGTTTCCTTACCTGTCACATGCGTTTAGGTTTCTGGGTGTTGTTTTTTCATGTCGGTCACCGTATGAGACGGCAAGGCAGTGGTAAGCCCGCCCAAGAGTTCCTCAATATCGAAAGGTTTATAGACCATCTGGATATTCTTGGC
>JAFMRP010000001.1 GCA_017354095.1 Ktedonobacteraceae bacterium | reverse complement strand
CATGGCGGCGAGAAGAGGGCTTAAGAGAACACTTATAGAAGGCCCGCTCATGCATACCAGGCTATCGGTTAGAAAAACTCTGATGGAAACAGCGCGCGCACCAGGCGCTCTGGATCATGACGCGCCAGGGAATCATCCTCCAGGTTGAGATGTTCAATGACAATATTGGGCACGAGGCGTGCCAGGCGAGACCGGTCGGCCACAACTGGCTCACTCTGCTTCTCCGCGTACATCTTGAGCAGGTCAGGAGGAAATGGGCCGTCGTTGACCAGTACACGATCCACGCGTGCTCCCAGGTAGTGGTGAATAACGTTGACAAAGTCAGAAGCTTTATAGCTGTCCGTCTCACCATGCTTGGTCATCAGATTACAGGCATATACCTTTTCGGCGTCAGACTCACGCACCGCGCGCGCAATATCCTTGACCAGCAGGTTGGGCAGCAGGCTGGTATAAAGATCGCCAGGCCCGATAATGATCGTGTCCGCTCGACGTATGGCTCGGATTGCCTGCGTGCAGCCCTGAGCATGCTCAGGTACGAGCCGCAGACCCTTGATAGATGAGAGCGGACCAGGATTTTTCTCTCCTCGTGTGTCAATCTCTGTCTCACCACAAATAGTGCTCCCGTCCTCCAGGTCGGCGCAGATAGTCGTTCTCTCCAGTGTTACTGGCACAACATTGCCCGCAGTGTCCAGCAATTCCTGAGCATCCTCTATGGCCAGGAGCAGATCGTCGTTATTGATGTCCTGTAACCCTTTCAAAATAAGATTGCCGAGACTGTGACCTGCAACTCCTCCGCCAGTCGCTATTTCCCCCGGTTCCTCCACTCGCTCAAAACGATGCATAAATATTTCGCGCCACAGAGCCCCATTACGAGCCAGTGCGACAAGCGACTGCCGCAAATCCCCCAATGGCACTTGCCTTCGGAACTCATCCATCAGTTTGCGTGAACTTCCCCCACTATCCGACATAGTGACCACTGCGGTGATATTAAATGGATACTTTTTCAGGTGAGAAAGCATGGAAAATGTTCCTGTGCCTCCACCGATTGTAACGATACGTCGTCCTGCAAAGCGGTCTCCGGGTCGGTAATGTCCTTGCACTGTACGTCTCCTTCGGCTCACTTCAGGTTCAGTGTTCAAAATAGCATCCTCTTCCAAATCTATAAATTCTCCTACAGAAGGAACGAAGCTTACTGAAGCTTTTACACGAGAAATATGCTGCCAATAGCATACCCCTCGGCAACAAATGAGCCTCTTCTACATGCTCTCAAATCCTCTGGGCACTGTGCCTACGCACACAGTCTATCACGACAATATACTTCTCGCAAGGAAAAAAATCTAGCTCATTCCCGGCCTGTAAGTCCTATATTCTTGTGTAAAGAACTCTTTTGCGCTATACTGTGTATTGCGGGTATCTCTCTGCCACTTTGTGGGCGCGGTGGCAGAGATGCAAGATATCCCGTTGTTATTTTTAAGGCGTATTTTTCTTAACTTACGATTTTTCTGTGTTATCTTTGCTATAAGATTGCCCCTCCACCCCTTCCCGATTTTCGATTATATCCACATGCTATAACGACCTTTTTCTTTTATCAACTGTATCGATGTAAAAAGGCAATACAAGAGGATAAAGAGACGTAGAGAGCAAGATTAGAGACTCTGAGCGTATACCAGCTCTTTCTTTGATGTTTAAATGTGCTAGTATTTCTCTAAAAGGCGAGCATAATTTACCGCTAAGCACTGAAAATTGCTTAGCGGTTATTTGTGCTGGTGTGGCTTTTTAGTTGATGTGGGACGATTGGTGGCGGATACCTAAAAGCTGTTGCTTTGTGGGTATTTGTGCTATAATTGCACATATTTTTAGAGAGGGGGGTGTGCACGTGACCCAAAATGCGGATACCCAGACGTTGCTCTACCGGGTGCGCCTGCTGTTGGACGAGGGAAGAAACGAGGAGGCTCTATCGACGCTCCAGGATATCCGTGCCGAAGACGTATTACAAAAGGAAATTGTCTACCTGAACGGGTGGTGCTATATCCAGATGAAGCAGTGGAATCTCGGTATACAGACATTGATGCCCCTTTTGGCAGCGGCAAACCCGCCACCAGCGGAGGCCGCCGTGCTGGAGCGCGAACGTTTGACACTCTGTCTGCTTTATCTCGGTCTGGCTGCTATGTCGCTGACACATTATGAGGATGCTTCATTGCATCTGACACACTGTTTGAAAGTGTTGCATGATCGCCGCGTGCATCTTCCCGTTGTACGCATCAAGGCACGTTTTTCTCTAGCGCAGACTTGCATGATTCGTGGTCTCTACGCCACCGCCGTTCGGCATTTTGAAGAAGCTTTGCGCCTCTGCCATCACTATAACGACTCGCGAGAACTGCTGGCTATCTATTATGGCCTGTGTGACGCTTGCTGCTATACCAATAATTATGAGAAAGCGATTGCGACTGGCCAGGAGGCTTTACATCTCTGCCATGAACGTAGTGACCACCATATGGAAGAGCGCACTCTGCAACTACTGGGGGAGGTATGCCTGGCGCAGAAGAATTACCTCCTGGCAACTCAGTACTACACGCAGTCTCTGCGTCTGGCTTGCGATCATGAGGATATGCCGATCGCGCTGACGAATTATATCGCCTTGATTGATCTCTGTGTGGCCGAGAAACGCCTGGATGAGGCACGAAGCTATTGTGACAAGGCCTTGAACGTGCTAGAACGTGAGGAAATTGTCGATGGGCGCCTGCGCGGCGAGACGTATCGCGTGCTGGGCAAGATGACTCAGGCGGAGGCTCTCAATGCAACCGGTGATCGATGGCGCGCGTTACTAGAAGAGGCCATCATATGGTATGAGAAGGCAGCACAACAGACAACGGAAGACGGGAAACCACCACGTATAGCCGAGATATATGAGCGCTGGGCACAGGTTCTCGAGGACCTTGGCCGTCACCAGGAGGCTCTCAAGCGTTGGCACTACGCTTATGCTCTGCTTGATGAGTCTCTTCTAAACGTCTCTGAACGGGGTGAGCATGCGGAACAATTTCGGTAACTATGCTTCCTCTTCGGGTTTAAGACGTACCAGTAGTATACCTAGCCAGAGTACCCAGAGCGCGAAAAGAAGTATGGCCGGCGTCGTCAGTGCGGCCTGACCTTCACTGGGTGCGCTGGCTACCGCGACCGCGCTGCCGCTCAATAGAGCCGCTGTGGCTAGAGCCGTATACCCGAGGGCGACCCATATACCTGGCCAGACATTGCGCCCGCCGCGTGCAATCATAGCACCAAAGAAAAGGGTCGAGAGGGCTAATAACCCCATGCCCACGGTTTGCCCAAAGATAGTGAAGAATGTGGAAAGCCCCAAATAGCCAGCTGGAAGTGGTGCGTTTGTCTGGACCCCATTGCTTACGATCAGCGCATAGAGCGTGCTGGCGATGGTGCCCAGTATATACACGACTATCCCGGCGATGCCCGACCAGGCTGCAATGATAGCGAAACCCTTGCCGCGCCAGGCGTAGGGAGGCATGGCAGTACCCTGCTCCTCTTTATCCTCAATATGCTCTTTTTGATCGCTTTCCTCTTCTCCCTCCGTTTCGCGCTCCTGTTGTATCATAATTTCTTGCGCTACAATGATGCGGAAAAGCGCAAAGGGTAGGGTAAAAAGCAGCATAAAAGCCAGGGCGAGCAGCACTCGGTAGAGCAGGAATTGCCAGCTATGTTCTCCTATCCAGGCGAGGTAGCTGCTACCAGTCTGATGCAGCGCATCACCATAACCTAGTGGGTTGAGTAGTAGGAGTTGATACAGTGGTATAAAAAGCAATAAAAGTGCCGCGCCGATGAGATAACTAACTCCATTTGTATGTAATCGCTCAAGCAGACTGCGTTTCTTCAAAAGAACAACCTCAACTGTTATTTGGAGAAGTGTATAGGTCAAAAATAAATAGCTGCCTCCTACTATAACGTCCAACCCGGGATTTTACAATGTTGCCGTCTACTGGCAGAATAGAGAAAATATTCATGGTTTTTTTCTCGCCAAACATGTTTCTTTGCGTGATAATGGTGAGAGCCAGTTTGATAGCTGGTCAGCAATAGCGTTGAAATATACATGCGCTGTGACGCACTAACAACTACCTGGAGGAATACGGATGCCACGCTGGCTCTATTTCTTACTTATCTTCGCTGTCCTGGCTCCCATACTCGAGCTGTTGCATGTACCGCCCCCTGTCCTTTTTGTGGTCGCCGCCCTGGGCATTATCCCGCTGGCCGCGCTGATCGGCGAATCGGTTGAGGGCGTCGCGGAACATACAGGGGAGAGTATTGGAGGCCTGCTCTTCGCTACCTTTGGCAATGCTACTGAAATGATCATCGGCATTCTGGCTTTGAGCCAGGGGCTGGTTGATGTTGTGCGCGCTTCAATTATTGGTACCATTCTGGGCAATGCGCTGCTGGTACTGGGTGTTTCTGTCTGTATCGGTGGTGTCAAGCATGGTCGCTTGCGCTTTGCCGTACGCCCTGCCAGTCAATACGCCTCATTGATGGCACTCTGTGTTGGTGGCCTCTTGTTGCCTACATTGGCTGAACTATTAGCATCGCTAGAGCACCAGAAACAGATTATTGATCGTGGAGTGCTGCTCTCTGACTTTATCGCTGTGCTGCTGCTGATTGGCTATCTTGCCTCGATTCTCTTTAGCGTCTTTCGGGTAGGTGACAAGGGAGGTGGCAAGGAAGCAGACCAATTTGAGCCACTGGTTGGAGCTCGCTCAGAATCTGCCATTGAGCGCCTGGTATCCTATCGCCATCATGTGGCGCAGAGTAAAAAACCTGGCAAAACCGACGTGCTACAGCAGATCGACAGTACCGTCGAAGCTATCAAAAATCATGAGAACAAGCCCGAGGGCAAAGTCGCGTTACAGTCAGCCAGTGCGGCTCCACAGCACACACTGCACGGTGGCGCGCATAGAAAGCCGCCCCTCTGGCGCTCGCTGTCGCTGCTAGCAGTGGCAACGGCCGGCGTTGCTATCGTCTCAGAGATCCTGGTGGGCGCGATTGAGCCGATGACTGAGTCGCTGGGTTGGAGCCCTGCCTTCGTTGGTCTGGTCTTTGTGCCGCTGATCGGTGGACTACCTGAGTATTTCAATACCATCAAAATGGCCCTGGACAGGCGTATCGATATGGTGCTGGCCGCCGCTGCTGGCTCCTCGATCCAGATTGCTCTGCTGGTCGCGCCAATCCTGGTTCTGATCAGCATCTTTATGCCTAAACGCCTGGATCTGGTGTTCAACATTGTGGAATTGGGCGTACTGGGTATTGCTACTTTCCTCTTCAGTGAGATTACTAAAGATGGCGAACTCGTCTGGCTGGAGGGCCTGCTGCTGATCTTACTTTATGCCATTATGGGCAGTACGGTTTTCCTGTTTGGCTAAGTGGCCCTACCTACCTGATTAAGGAAAGGAGCGCCACGAGCGGCGCCCTTTTCCTTTGGTTTTTAGTCCTCTTTCTCTTAGGCTTAGAATGGGATGGGCAGAACGTTATGTCCCTCACGACCAGCCTGTACCAGATGTGAAACGAATATTTCAATAGTAAATGGTTTCTCGTAGAGCGGCTGACGCTGCTCATTCATAAATTGAATGTATAACCGCTCACGCCTGCCATTCAATACATCAGGCAAAGGACGCATCGGAACCGTGACCTCCGCGGCATAGCCTGATTCGGGCAAGCGCACATCGGCTCTCTGTACAATGTAGGCGTAGCGGTGCGGAAGCGCCGAACGCACCTCAATGTAGATCTTATCGCCCTTAATCATACCACTTAGACCACTGCACTCGCTCCTGCGTTTACTACGACCCATAATATGAATGCGGATGAGATAGTTCTGATTAGGTTGGATGCGCAGGGGCGTTTCGATCAGCGCTGCAGCGGTTGTGCTGTGTTGCTGCTCACCCAGGAAGAAGCGTTGCAGGCGTTTAAGTAATGATTGCTCGTTGGCATCATCCTGCACTTTTGCTGGCTGGATGATGCCAGGCGGTTCGTGAAGCAGTCTGGCTCGGTAATTTTCTATGACGTCGGGCTGATCAGTATCTTGCTCGACTGACTGGTGTTTTGTTGGCGCGGTTGCGGTCGGCTCATTTGAAGAAATACTTTTCGAGGCTGATTGTTGATCAAGCCTGGCTTGTTCTGTATTCACTGACGCAGGTGTGCGCAGCAGGCTCTGTGTTTCTATGAGTGAAAGATCTTCATCATCCTTCGCCTCTGTTTTTGGCTGTGTAGCAGCTGGAGTCTGCCCTGGGCGAGTTGGCAGAACCCGCAGACGCTGTGTATCGTCTTCCTCGTCATCTTCTCTGACCTCCGTTTCTTCCACCTCTTTAGGAGCCTGGATTGTAGTTGTTTCCTCTTCTTCTGCTTCTGTTATAGCACCTTGCGTCGCTGTAGCTTCCTCCACCTCTTCCTCTTCTCCAATTTCCGTTTCTTCCACCTCTTCAGTATTTTCCACCTCTGTTATCTCTGTTGGATCTGTTGCTATTGTCTCTGCAGTAGCTTGAATTGCGGCTGTTTTCTTTTCTACCTCTGCTGCTGCTTCTAAATAATCTTTATCTTCCTCCGATTCTTGTGCCTCTATTTCTGAAGGATCTTGTGCCTCTATAGCAATTTTCGCTTCTATCTCTTCAATATCCTGCGCTGTTGTAGTGTCCTCTATTTCTTCCTCGGTTTGCGTATCTACTTCTTCAACGTCATTGGTCGCTGTAGTATCTTCTGCCTCTATCTTTTCAGCATCATTTACCTCTATAATCTCTTCTTTTGTGATATCCTCTTTTTTTGTCTCCTCGGTTGTCTCCGGCTCTTCGATATCCTGCGTTTCTGCGGTTTGCTCGCTTGTTGCCTCCCTGGTTTCCTGGATCTCCGCCTCCTCAACTTCGTCTTCGCTTCTTATAGCTTGCTCGGTAGACGCAGACTCAGAGACTGCGATCTCCGAATCGATGGGTGGTTTTCTCTCATCCATTTTTCTATGTTTCTTGATACTGTGTGTGAGTTGTATGGTAGGGGTATGACCATTCCCGTTGTCATCTTCAGCCGTATCACTATCAGTGGCTGCGGTAATTTCCGCTATATCTTCTAGAGGCTGGGGTGTGGTTGGGGCTTCATCTGCTTTTTTCATTGTTTGTTTATCCTGTATTGGAGGAAGAATACTCAGCAGGCGAATAGTTGGTTGATCCGCAAGTGAGTAATCATATGCCTCTTCGCCGATGTTTGGAAACTCAGTTTCTGGAACGTGTGGGGCTGAGATGCGATTTGCCTGTGGCGATGTCCTACCTATCTCAGGCGCCTGCTCCTGGACCGTGGAAGCAGTTTTACGGGGTATCAGCTTGCCTGTTAGGCGACGGGACCGCTGCTTCAGACGATTGAGGCTTGCCTGGAGCGGATGATTGCCACCCGATTGTGCCTCGTCAATTGGTGGGCGCTGCTCCGATAAGTGCAATAGTTCGTGAACTAGCGCACGCACGCTCTGATAGCGTTCTTCTCTCTTCCACGCAAGAGCACGCATCACAATGGCACTGATACCGGTTGAGATATGCGAGTCCAGTTCATGTGGTGGACGTAGTAAATGCTCCTTGGAGCATGCTACAGGTGTACTGCCGGTTAGTAACAGGTAGAGCAGAGCGCCCAGACTATATACATCTGAGGCGGGGCTGCTCTCGCCACGTAGTACTTCTGGCGCACTGAAGTGACTTGCTCGCTCTGTTGATGGCAGCAACTGGCGCAGCATTTGGGGCAACCATGCGACACAGAGCGCTGGCTGGCCTTCGTAATCGTTGGCATTGATAATAATAGTGTGAGAATCGATATCGCCGATCACAATTTGCCGAGCATGCAGGCGGTCCAGTGCCTGGCAGAGATAACATATCCAGGCGATAACGATCTGCTCGTCTGGTAGGCCGATGCCGCTTTGTAAAAGGTGATCCAGCGTATAAAATATATGGCTGTCTACTTGTGGCGCGAAAAAATCAGCCGGCTGTTCCGCGATTGAGTAGATATGCCCCTGCGAGAATCGAATATCAGTAAGTGACATCAAGTAGGGCGTACTCAGCGTGTGCAAGGCATCATGTTCCGCTCGCACCGTTGCGAAAGCCTTTCTTTGTGCTCGTTCCTCCAATCGTGTGACGTCGATGTCACGGATCACTACGGGTCTGTGTAGCAGCGTATCGCTGGCTATAAATAGCCGCATATATGGCTGACTACGCAGTAGGGTGGTAATACGATATCGACTGCCAATAGCCGTATTTAGGGAAGAAGATGATTGCATATGTTCTATATGTGCGCCGCAGGTGCCACAAATCGTTGCATCCTGGGATAAAACGGCGTCACATTTGGTGCAGCGTAGATGGTCCGATCGATGCTGCCAGGTAGTCTGCTGCGTGACGCTCATGTAAAGCTCAACCCCTTGTGCAAAAAATAATCGTTCCGAAACAAATTATAGCATACCATGTATGAAAAGAAGATATGTTATGTGTATGGTAGGTACTGCAGAATAGCAGATATGGGCGGGAGTGAATGGTTAGATTGTCTCGTGAAAGCTCTTGTCACTTCCCATAAGTTTTGTTAGAATCCGCAAAGGGATTGCTCTCACATTTTGCCCCCGCACGACCCTCTATAGAACGTCGTGCAGGTGTACAATACAAACGAAGACAAGTTCGAAACACAAAAGCGTTTTTCCCTCTTGTCCTGTTCTGCCATTCTGACTGAGCTATAATATACAGTGGCTGGGGACTCTGTACATCCAGATCGCTAGGACTGCCCGGGAGCAACTATGCATACGGCATGTCAGGTAATCTGGATAGAAAAGCATGCTCGCCTGGCCGAATGGCCCGTCATAATTTGGAGGAATGTTTTTATGGATCTAGCCAGCGTCTTGTTCTGGATATTCGCGGCGATCCTGGTAGGAGCAGCTTTAATGGTGGTCGGGATGCGCAATATCGTGCACAGTGCGTTAGCACTGATTGTGCTGTTTGCGATGGCTGCTGGTATTTATCTGCTGCTTGATGCCGAGTTCATCGCGATGGTTCAGATCCTCGTGTACGCGGGCGCGGTGACTATCCTGATCCTGTTCGCGCTGATGCTGACGCGTATCAGAGGCGCGCGATATACAAATCCCACGAACAGGTTGTGGTTCATCGCCCTGGTCATCTGTGCTCTGCTGGGCGCGGCGGTTATCTATGCCGCGACGGTCAGTCCTCATCTGATCAGTAATGTTTCTAACGGCTCTTCCCAATTGCCCGCTGGTGTGAATAACGTCGCGCGCATCGGCGAACTGCTGTATAGCCCTGATCAATACAGCTATGTGCTACCTTTCGAAATCGCATCGGTTGTGTTGCTGGTGGCGATTGTGGGTGCGATAGTCATCGGGAGGGAGGATTAATATAGCAATGTTGACGCTGAATCATTTTCTCGTGCTGGGTGCGGTGCTCTTCTGCATCGGATTGTACGGCGCGATCTCTAAGCGCAATGCTATCGCTGTATTGATGGGCATAGAGATTATGCTCAATGCTGTCAATATTACGATGATTGGCTTCTCCTTTTTTAATCGGTTGCCTCAGACAATCAATAATCTTCCCGGATCTGCGCTTGGAGGCCTTTTAACCGGACAAATTTTCGCTATTTTCATCATCACTGTTGCAGCGGCGGAGGCGGCAGTCGCCCTGGCTATGATCATCGCGATCTACCGTAAACGCGACACAGTGGACGTTGGCGAAATAGATATGATGAAGTGGTGATCATAATGGAATCCTTGTTTCAATATTCCTATCTAATCCTGTTGGCGCCGCTGCTTGCCTTCGCTGTGATTGTTTTCGGTACACGAATGGCGGATCTGACCAGTCGTCCACGTACGGAAGCGCAAGCAACACACGATGAGCACCACGCGGCTGATGGACATGGTGGACATGGGGAACACGACGAGCAGGATTTTGATGACGACCCCAAAGTTCCCCAATTGACGATCTGGGCTAGAGCCAGTGCCTATGTCGCTATTGCCCTGATGGCCTTGGCGTGTCTCTATTCCTGGACCCTGCTGTTGACTACCATCGCCAGCCCCGATCTACAACTAAAGGCCAGCACTCAGGTGCTTGCCTATGACTGGGTGAGCTTTGGTAAAGATCTTTTAACTGGCAAAGCCCTGACACAGCCCCTCAACTATACCATCGCTTTCCACCTGGATACACTGGCTATTGCGATGATGGTGGTTGTGACAACGGTAACCCTGCTGGTGCAGATCTATTCGCAGGGCTATATGGAGAACTCGGCGGGCTACGCTCGCTTTTTCTCTTATCTTTCGCTATTCGCTTTCTCGATGCTGGTCATCGTCTTTGCCCAGAACTTTCTGGTGATCTTCGTCGGGTGGGAACTGGTTGGCCTGAGCTCGTACCTGTTGATCGGTTTCTGGATCAATAAACGTGAGAAGCCAGACGAGCAGCGCCCGTCACCCGCCAGCGCCTCCTTGCAGGCCTTTGTGATGAACCGTATCGGTGACGTCGGTTTCATTATTGGCATTATGCTGCTCTTTGCCAGTACCGGCACATTTGAGTTTGAAGGCCTGTTTAAGGCGGTTGATGCACATCAGATTGACCAGACGTTGCTGATTGTGGCGATGATCTGTATCTTCTGTGGCGCGATTGGTAAGTCGGCGCAGGTTCCTCTGCATACCTGGCTCCCTTCCGCTATGGAAGGTCCAACGCCTGTGAGCGCACTGATTCACGCGGCGACGATGGTGGCTGCCGGTGTCTATATGGTTGCGCGCACCTACCCGCTTTTTGAAGCAGCTGGCCCCATTGCCCTGCAAACTGTGGCCTGGGTTGGCGGCATTACGGCCATCTTCGCGGCAACGACTGCCCTGGTACAGAGCGACTTTAAGCGTGTGCTGGCCTTCTCAACCATTAGCCAGCTGGGCTATATGTTTGTTGGCCTGGGTGTGGCCGCTCCCGAATTTGGTACCGGCCCTGGCATGTTCCATCTTTTCACGCACGCCTTCTTCAAGGCGCTACTCTTCCTGGGTGCTGGCAGTGTTATCCATAATCTGCACCATGCCACACATAAAGAAGTACAGGATATGCGCCTGATGGGCGGCCTCGGCCCCAAAATGCCTATCACAGCAATTACCTGGCTAATTGCCACGTTGGCTATCTCTGGCTTTCCCTTCTTCTCAGGTTTCTTCAGTAAAGAGTTCATCATTGGACAGGCTCTCGAAGAAGGTAATTATGCTCTCTACATAATCACGTTGTTGACTGCTGGCTTGACAGCTTTCTATATGTTGCGCGCTTTCATCCTGGCCTTTGGTGGCAAGGGTGGCCGCTTTGGTGGCCTGTGGGGCGGCCCCTATCGTGGCGAAGGCGACCCTCATGAATCCCCCAAGACCATCACGATTCCGCTGCTGATCCTGGCCGTCTTCTCAATCGTTGCCGGTTACTGGATGTCGTTTTTCACCTATATTCAGCCAGGCAAAGCTGAGATCCAGAATCTGAACTTTGGACACCTGCTCGCAGCTCCTGATACCTGGCTGGGTGTGGCCGTCTCGTTTGCTGGCCTGGGCCTGGCCTGGTGGATGTATGGCGTGTATGAGCCGGCGCGGCTCAAAGCTCGCGTCGAGAACAGTGCTCTGCTGAATACATTGCATCGCATTCTCTACAACCGTTACTATGTCGATACGCTCTACAATGCGATTGTGCGCTATATTGTGCTCGGCCTCTCACATGTCGCACAGGCTTTCGACACCTACATTGTGGATGGTATCGTCAACGGTGTGGCTCAGGCCATCACTGGTTTCGGCAGTGGCCTGCGCCGTGTCGAAACGGGACGCGTACAGTCGTATATGATCGGTTTCTTTGGCGGTATCGCGGTTCTGGCGCTGATCGTTTTCGTGCTGGTCACATTCGTGAGAGGATAATAGGTTATGGAAATATTACAAAGCCCACTTACCTGGATTATCCTGCTGCCGGTGATCGGTGCCATCGCAGCCTACCTCTCTCCGGCGAGGGCTGCGCGCTGGATCGCCTTGGGATTTTCCGCCATTGTGCTCATTGTTTCGATCTCGCTGCTGTTCGGCTCCGCTAAGTGTGCTGATCCGCTCGATGCGAATCTGACGTACTGTATTCAGCATGATTGGCTTGGCTTTCCTGCCGGCAACACACGATTGAATATCCAGTACTTTCTGGGCGTAGATGGCCTGAGCACACCCCTGGTCATCTTGAATGCGTTCCTGACCACGCTGGCCATTATTGGCGGCTGGCAGAAGACGCGTGTGAAGGACTATCTGGCCCTCCTCCTCCTGCTCGAAGCCGGTGTGATGGGCGTTTTTATGGCACAGGACCTGCTGTTCTTCTTCCTCTTCTGGGAGGTTGAACTGGCTCCGATGTTCCTGCTCATCGGTGTGTGGGGCAGCGATGTAATAAAACATGGTATGCCTGGCCGTATCTACTCTGCCTGGAAGTTCCTGCTCTACACGTTCTTTGGCAGTGTGTTTATGCTGGCCGGTATCCTGGTGGCCTACTTTCAGAACGTTGCCCATGGCGGCCAGCCAACTGCCAGCATGCCTTACTTCGCCGCGCACCTTCTGAACGGTCAGATTCCTCTGGGCGGCATTATGGTCAGCCTGCCATTGCTGGTCTTCCTGCTGATCTTTATCGCTTTCGCGGTGAAGATCCCGATGTTCCCGTTCCATACCTGGCTGCCCGATGCCCATACCGATGCACCAACTGAGGTCAGTGTGATCCTGGCCGGGATCCTGCTGAAAATGGGGGCTTATGGTCTGATCCGTATCTGCTTCGGTCTGTTCCCACAGGGGGTGCATGATTTCGCCGGCTGGCTGGCAGTGATCGCGGTGATCAATATCCTGTATGGCGCGGCCATCTGTCTCGTGCAGACGGATATGAAGAAGCTGATCGCTTATTCCAGCGTGAGCCATATGGGCATTGTTTTGCTGGGGGTCGCGGCCGCCGCGGGAGGTGGAGATGCGCTCTTCCATACGGGCGCTCCCGATTCGGTTTTCCGCGAGGCGGCGCTGATGGGCGCTACAGTACAGATGATCAGCCATGGTCTGATCACTGGCCTGCTCTTCTTCTGCGTTGGTGTGATCTATGATCATGCGCATACGCGCGAAATCGCTGTCTTTGGTGGTGTGGCGAAGAAAATGCCGAGGCTGGCTACGCTCTTCACCTTCGCGGGCCTGGCTTCGCTGGGACTGCCCGGCCTGGCTGGCTTCGTGGCTGAATACATGGTCTTCACCAGCAGCTTCCGCATCTGGACTGTGGCCACAATTTTCGCGGTCTTTACGATGATCTTGACGGCCAGTTACCTGCTCTGGATGCTCAAGCGCGTCTTCTTCGGCGTGTTCAATCGCAAGTGGGAAGGACTGCCAGATGCGACGTTCCGCGAGATGATCCCGCTGGTCGCACTCTCTGTGGTGATCGTGCTGGTAGGTATGTACCCGAAACCGTTAATTGATATGTTCCTGCCCAGCCTGACTCAGATCATGCAAACGGCTGTAGCTCTGATAAGATAGGGAGTTGGGTTCTATGTTTAGAGTGTCTGATCTCTTCCTGTTGGCGCCAGAGCTATCTTTGACGTTGCTGGGGCTGACAGTGATGATGGTTTCCTTATTCGTCAAACAGCGCGCTGTGATCGCTGGAGTGGCGCTGGTCGGTCTAATCGTCCCGACCGCGTTCACTATTGCTCTGGCTCTGACCGCTCCGGCTACCCCCCGGACGGCGTTCTTTGGTATGCTGGTGGTGGACCAGTATGCGCTCTTTTTCAAGGTCATTTTCCTGCTGATCGCCGCTATCATGATCCTGGCTTCCTACGATTATGTGGGCAAGTATGTGAAGGCGGATGGCGAGTTCTATTCGCTGCTGCTGCTTTCTACAACGGGCATGATGCTGATGGCCAGCACGGGTGAACTGATCACGATCTACATCTCGCTGGAGTTGACGAGCTTCCCGCTTTATGTGATGGCAGGCCTGATCCGTGGCGATAAGAAGTCTTCGGAGGCGGCGGTCAAATATGTGTTGCTGGGTGCGATGTCTTCGGCGATCTTGCTCTATGGCTTCGCTCTGCTCTATGGCTTGACTGGCACGACCGATCTACAAGGCATTGCCCGAGCTTTCCAGCAGGGCTTTCAGGGTGGTAACCTGATGGTGCTCATGGCCGATCTGCTGGTGATCGCGGGCTTTGGCTTCAAGATTTCAGCGGTGCCCTTCCACATGTGGGCGCCAGACATCTATGAAGGTTCGCCCACTCCGGCCACCGCATTCTTCTCGGTTGGCTCGAAGGCTGCGGGTTTTGCGGCGTTGATCCGCATCTTTACCTA
Organism: Ktedonobacteraceae bacterium; assembly: GCA_017354095.1. Lineage (GTDB taxonomy): Bacteria > Chloroflexota > Ktedonobacteria > Ktedonobacterales > Ktedonobacteraceae > Bu33. Next base: position 15,357 of record JAFMRP010000001.1, on the reverse strand, counting down.
TTCTGGCCTGAGTCGGCCTGAACATGGCAATCTGATCTTGATCCTCTCGATTGTGGCTGTGCTGACTATGACGCTGGGTAACGTTGTGGCGGCGGTGCAGTCGAATGTCAAGCGCATGATGGCCTATTCGAGTATCGCGCAGGCTGGCTACATTCTGGTTGGTGTGATTGGTAGCCTGGACACGGGCAAGCCTGATGGCACCAGTGCCGCGCTCTTCTTCATTCTGGTCTATGTGATTACCAACCTGGGAGCCTTTTCCGGTGTTATCGCGCTGGCCAACTTGACCGGTGGCGAACGCTTTGATGACTTCAAGGGTCTGTGGAAGCGTGCGCCGCTGTTGAGTGCAGGAACAGCTTTCTGCCTGCTCTCACTGGCCGGCATTCCTCCTGCCGCTGGCTTCTTCAGTAAGGTGGTGCTCTTCACCGCCTCCTGGGGCCTGGGCCAGCAGTGGCTGGTGATCATCGCGCTGTTGAATAGCATTATCTCGCTGGTCTACTATGGCCGTCTGATCAAGGTGATGTTCTTTGATGCTCCGGCTAAAGAGGGGCGTCTGGCTACTTCGTTGAGCCTGGGTACGTCGATCACGCTGGCCTCGGCTGCTCTGCTGGTGCTCTTCATCATCGTTCCAGTGATCCTGAGTCTGGCCGATCCTGCCGCCAGCAGCTTGCTGGCTTTCCTGGGTAGCAGATAGCCTTTGTACACAAATAGAAAAGAGGCTCGTGAACAGCCACGAGCCTCTTTTCTATGGCGGCGTTTATTGATTTTGTGCCAGATTTAGCACTTCCAAAGACGTGTGACGATTGTCTCCTAACTGATTGATGTCTGAAAGTGGCAGTTCAATTGTGATAGTTGTGCCCTGCTCTTTGCTAGATTGGAGAGAAAGACGTCCACCGATGCCCTCTACCCGTTCAATCATACCACTAAGCCCGTAGTGGCCCCGCGGGCTCGTATATACCAGGCTTTCATCTTTCCGAATCTGATACAATTCCGGCGGTAGCCCGACACCGTTATCGTGAATGCTCATGAGTATTTTCCCTTCATGCCGGCTGATGCACAGGTCTACCAGGCTTGCATGGGCATGTTTTTCGATGTTTGTGAGTGTCTCCTGGCTTACTTTCCAGAGTGTTTCTACGACTAGCTCGGACAGATTTTCAAGATCCGCCTGGAGCGTGTATGTGATATGTAAACCTGTGCGCTGGGCGAGTTCTCTGGCAGCACGGCCGAGTGCGTTGTAGATATGTTCATGCTCTAATGCCGGAGATCGCAGGTTAGCGATGGAGGCACGCAAGGCCGCCATACTGTCGCGCGCGATTTCTTTTGTGGATTCTAATTCGCGTTCGCAGCGTTCGGGATCGCGTTCACGGAGCCGCTGCGCGGCCTCTAGCTTGACAGAGATGAGGACCAGAGCATGGCCGAGTGTATCATGCATCTCGCGCGCCAGCCGGGTGCGCTCGCGCAAAACGGCAAGCTCCTGTTCCTGGCTCACCGATTGCGCTAATTGACGATGTGCTGCTTCTAATTCGGTATTTGTCTGGGCTAATTGCTGCAGAAGTGCGTTCCGCTCATAGCGTTCACGTATCATGTGCTGCAGCACCATACAGAAAGCTGTCAAGCTGACAAAGCTCATAGTTTGCCCAACAATGCTTATCAGAGCGTCTCCACGCGGTGGCCACGTTAAAAGACCCTGAAAAGCAAATGTTGTAAGCGCGATGATACCCATGGCGAGCAGCAAGCGACGCGACTGAAATAGAGCAGAGCTCATTCCAAGAGCCAGGTAGAAGTTCCAGATAAAAGTAGGATCTATGAACGAGAGCAGTATTGTCGCAAGGTAGAGGCCTAACCATAAGCTCAAGGAGTAGTACAGTGGTGGAGGCCACCCCGGGTCGGGCAGCAGCATGGGGATTGAGTAGACTATGCATGATACCAGTGCGAGAACAATACAGGCAATGCCACGCCAATCATGCATATAGATCGGATTGTTAATCAGAACGATACTGGTTGATGTAATCAAACCGATGAGCGCGATGCTGATATATGCCAATTTGGCTCGCTCGAAGAGGCGCTGAAAGCGTTCGTTGTCTTTCGCTATATCTAAATTCTGTGGCATATGCCTCTCCCCTTTGGTGAAAGAACGGAGGTCCTCTAGAGTAGATTGCGCTCTCGTGCCAGGTAGGCAGCCTGGGTACGGTTTTCGGTGTGAAGCTTGCCCAGGATATTTGAGACGTGGTTTTTAACAGTTCCCTCGGCTAACACAAGCTTCTCAGCAATTTTGCGGTTGCTTGCTCCCTCGGCGATCAGCTTGAGTATCTCTATCTCTCGTGGGCTTAGTTCATCGTGTTCTTCTGGTCGGGCTGCTCCGGCATTGGGACGTCCCTTACGCCCATACTCGATCAGGAGCTTATTGGCGATTTTGGGCTGAATGGATGGCTCCCCTGCATACACCTGACGAATGGTTGCCGTTAATTCAGAGGCGGGCACATCTTTGAGTAGATAACCCATAGCACCGGCTTTGATAGCTTCAAAGACATAGTCTTCGTAGTCGAAGGTGGTGAGGATGATAACGCGTGTCGCGGGATCGCTGGCGGTGAGAGCCGCGGTGGCCTGTACACCGCTCATACGTGGCATCTGGATATCCATGAGGACGATGTCAGGACCGCTGTCCTGGTTTCGTAGTTCTCCGTAGCGCTTGACCGCCTCTTCGCCATCGGCTGCCTCGCCCGCGATTTGAAAACCAGGCTCCAACTCAAGGATGGTACGTAGCCCCTGACGCATGAGCGTTTGATCTTCACATAGGAGGATGCGAATCGTGTCGGTCATAAGTGTTTTCTCCAGGATGTATATGTGTACTACGCTAACTATGTCAGATGACATTCCCTCTGTCAACGATGATGGCCCTGGTCACCAGGGCCACATTCAAACCTTCTTTTTGCCTACGCTGCCTTCTCTTGAAAGCGGAAGAACCTTAGCGCAATCACAAAACAGATCGTCCCGTATGCCAGCAAACCCAGGATATCTGGTAATACTTCCATAAAGCCCTTGCCAAAGATCATGGTTGCGTTCAGCCCCTCCATCGCCCAGGCGGTGATCCCGACCTTGGCCACTTGCTGCATCCAGGTCGGCTCGATGAAAAGTGGCCACCATGCACCACCAATGGCTGAAGTGATGAGTGTAACCAGCGTTATCACCGGATTTAACTGGCGGCGTGTCTTCACAATGGAAACGAGCAAGATACCAAGACCCGTTGCGGCAAAGCTGGTACCGATAAGCATCAGTATTACCGTTGGCCATGAGTCAATGTGCATCTTGAAGACGAAGTAACCAACCAGGAAGAGTACTAGCAGCTGAGCCAGGGTCAGGATAAACTGCGCTAGTAACTTGCCTCCCAGTAATGCATACTTCTGTATAGGTGCTATCAGCAAGCGACGAAAGGTACCATCTTCCTTCTCTTGCAAGATCGTGGCTGCTGCTGCATTCAGGCCGAAGAGCGAAAAGAAAATTGCATAACCAGGCACTGTCTGATCAAATGGTCCAACCTTGACCGCCTGGCCTGCTGTCAATGACTGAACTGCCTGGTCGGACGAGGCGCTGGCCTGGGCGACGGCTGTATTAATGGCGCTATTATCAATCGTGCTCTGATCACAGTGGTTCCCCGGTTGGTGGCAGACTTTGTTGACCTGACCGATGGCTGTACTCCCCGCAAGTTGCGAACTGATAACGCTGTTCACCACGTTCTGCACAATGGTGATACGAGCATCATTATTGTTTGGCAATGTATAGAACTGCACAAGATTCTTGGGCATGGTACCCTGCTGCGTGGCGGTCATCAGAGCTCCGCTTGCTCCTGCCGGAATAACAATCCCAACGTCTGCGGGGCTATTCGAGGCTGTGACCTGTTTTGTTACCTGGCCAGAATCACTGTAGTCGTTCACCGTTATCACGAGCTGGTTAGTATTGATCTTCAGTGCATTGACGATTGCTTTGCCAATGTAGGCGTTCTGACCGGTGTCCTGGTTGCTCACTGCTACTTTAATTTGAATCTGCGTAGAACCGTCGCCAAAGACATTCCCAAAGGCGAAGCCTACTACCGCGATGAGCGCGAGAGGAACAACCAGTAAAAGCAGAAGTGAACTTCTATCCTTGAGTACCTGCCGCAGATCTTTTTTTGCGATATACCAGAGTGTCTTCATAACAATATTTTCCCTTGTTTATCAGGCAAAGCTTTGCTCTTTATTATCAGTCACGTAGCGTTTTTCCAGTCAGCTGGATAAACAATTCTTGCAATCCATGGGGGCGTTGCACTTCGCGATTCTGATCTCGCATAGCAAGCAGTTGTTCCAGCGTTCCTAGCGCGATGATTCGTCCTTCGTCCATGATGGCGATGCGATTGCACAGCCGCTCGGCCTCTTCCATATAGTGGGTTGTGTAGAGAATGGTGGTTCCTTGATCGCGTAGCTTCTCAATGGCGTCGAAGATGTGCTCGCGGGATTGCGGATCAACGCCAACGGTTGGCTCATCCATCATCAGGAATGCCGGCTGATGCATTAAGGCAATGGCCATATTAATGCGGCGCTGCATACCACCCGAAAAGGTTTTGACTGATTCTTTCCGCCTGTCATAGAGCCCGACGAAGTGCAGCAACTCTTCGGCGCGCACCCTACGCTTTTTCGAGGATAGACTATAGATCTCGCCAAAAAACTCCAGGTTCTCCAGCGCGGTCAGATCATTATAAAGTGCGATCTCTTGCGGAACAACTCCAATGATGCGTTTCACCTGTCGTGGCTCCCTGGCGATTGATCGTCCATTGATGAGTGTGTCACCAGAGGTTGGCTGTAGATAACCACACATCATGTTGATGGTGGTACTTTTCCCTGCTCCATTGGGGCCGAGTAGACCAAAGATTTCGCTCTTACCGATGGTGAAAGAGACACCTTTGACTGCTTCGTGTTTTCCAAAGGTTTTCACCAGGTTCTGTATCTCTACTTCTACTGAGCGTTCATCCTTTGGGAGGTGGATTGGCCCAGTTTTAGAGGTACCCAGTATCGATTCTTGCATGGTTAAGAAAACTCCTCGGTATGAAGGATGCCTTTTTCGTTATTGAGGATAAGTATAGCCATAAAAGGTTAAGCTTAGGAAGTATGGAAAGTCATAATCTTACTATGTGTCAAAGGTATGGGTAATGCGGCATGACGAAAGTCATAGAGCAGGGCGTAAGTTATAACTCTTCGCGAGATTAAAGGCTTTGGCGCTGCTTGCACCGCTACTTTTTTTCTGAACCTATGATGGCTGTGGTTATTCCAAGCGCAATATAGACGCACCCTGTTACATATCGTTGCATACGTCGAACATGTATGTTCCTGCGCAGAAAAATTCCTACTGTTGAGCCAAGCAGAGCGTAAAGGCTATCTGTACAGGAGGCCAGTAATACAAAAAGCGTCCCAAATACGAGAATCTGTTCTACGACTGCCCCTCTGGTTGGGTCAACGAATTGTGGTAGAAAGGCATAAAAGAAGAGTGCCGTTTTCGGGTTGAGCAGGTTCACGAGGAAACCCTGAGTAAAGAGCTGCGATAAGCTCTTTGGAACCTGTACCGGCGCCTGACTGTTTTTGTCTCGTGTGAGCAGTGTGCGAAGACCAAGATAGATCAGATACGCGGCACCCAGGTATTTCACTATGCTAAATGCAAGAGCAGAAGTCAGTAGCACTGCCGACAATCCAAGTGCCGCAGCGGCTGTATGAACGATGCCCGCCAGCTCGATGCCCGCGACAGAAGCCAACCCTGCTCGCCTCCCCTGCTCAACGCTTCGAGCAATGACATATAAAACGGATGGCCCGGGAATAAGGAGCAATCCCAATCCAGCTAGTAGAAAAAGACCCACAATAGGCAAAGTAGGCACTACGGCCTCCTCTCGTATTGAAAGTGGACAATAACCGCACTGTTAAAGAATAGCAGAGAAGCGACCTGGCTAGCAAGGATTATTGTCGCCATGGAGGGCCTTTTTTTATTATCTCTACTTTTCCTCGTGCTCGCCTTTTTCCACAAATTCCAGGATTTCATAGAGGCTCTCAAGATAGGTCTTTTCGTAGGCGATGGCGAAGTGGGAAATAAGGCGGAAGTAGGGGTCTTCCTCACCGCTTGCTGCGTATGGATTGTGTCGTTTACCTGGCTCTGGTGGCTGTTTAACGAAAGATAACAATTGCAAATTCTGCCGGTATCGTTGCAGACGGCCCTCGTGCTCTACGATACCACGTCGAATATTATTCGCCAGTGCTTCCGGGTCGGAGAACGTGCCAAACAATATTTTGAGCAATAACTCATCGCGCAGCTGTAGTACCGAAGGTGGCTGTGCCTGCCAGGCTGCTAGCGCTTCATATCCGCTCTCGGTGATCGAATAGACCTTGCGATCCGGGCGCGACTCCTGCTCCTCTCGCTCCATTTCTACCCAGCCTAGCTCCTTCATACGCCGCAATTCATTATAAATCTGGCTGTGCGTAGCTCCCCACATAGGTGCCAGTATATGATCGAATCGCTGTTTAAGGTCGTAACCCGACATTGGACCGCTGATGGCCAGCAATCCCAGGACACCATAGGTAATCGGATATGCTTCTGGACGTTGCATGCCTTCACTCACTCTTTCAGCTTGGCTTTCCGAGACGCTCATATGCTATCACGTCATATGTTCTCTTGACAAGAGTATGCTGCTGCCCTATATTATGTTCAGTAATATGATTTCAAGCCATAAGATAAAAAGGTATAATCAGCGATGCTCATCACCGGCAGTATCGATGCGCTACTGGCTGTCCTTTTCCTGATCGTCTACTTCCGCACAGCGCCTGCTGCTACAAAAAGTCGATAGCAAGTGGATAATTGTGGACCTGATAGGACTCTTGAGATTTGCTCTGGTCTACTCCCCGCGCAACTTACTATACATGACCTGGTCATGCCACCTGCCGGAGCGCCATTGTGCCTGACGCAAGATACCTTCGCGGGTAAAGCCTGCTTTCTCTAATGCTCGTTGTTCTCGAATATTTTCTCTATCGGTGACAGCCTCAACGCGCATAATAGGGTACGTTGAGAAGAGATAAGCGGCTAAGAGGCTTTGTGCTTCGACTCCGTAGCCTTTGCCACGATGTTCGGTAATAATGCTGATACCGATGTTGTAGGCCTTACTTCCCTCGTTGGGGCCATATCCTACTTGATAGTAGCTGACACGCCCCACGGGGGTATCATCATGTGTGACGACCAGCAATTGACCAGACTGTGCGCTGAGTAGCCCATTTTCAGCGAAACGTCGCTCGTAAACATCTGCGGGGCGTAGACCAAATGAGCCGTACTCACTTTGAACGTGAGGATCATTAGCCCAGGCATTAAGAAGCGCTAAATCAGACCGGGTTATAACGCGTAAATAGATCTTTTCCCCCTGTATCATGCCAGGCTCCTTTTCTAATCAAAACAAACAGGCTCGCATCTCCTCGAAGAGTTGCTTGGGCGCGATACTGTTGATGATATCCGTCTTGCCCCATAATACGGCGTTCTTCAATTGCTCAAAGCTGTAGGGGCTCGGCTCTAGCGTCACGCCATGATGCCAGAGCGTCGAGGACCAGACGCGCTGCGAATAGAGGTTCCCTGGTAGATAGGGCGTGACGGTCGGCGCTCCCAGCGCGCCCGCGATATGCCCAGGCCCGGTGTCGTTGGCCAGTACCAGCCTGGCATGCTTAATTAGCGTTGCCAGGTCGCGCAATGATGGTATTGTGGCTGTTCGCACGTGCGCGTTGCCCTTATATCCCTCGAAATCCCGGAACCAGTCTTCCATGTCGCTGCACTTAAAGCCATCTGGCAAATCCGCTTCGGGACCGCAGGCCACCAGGAAGTCAATGTGCTCTTCAGGCCGTCTCCGCGCCATCTCTTCACAAAGCATCTGCATGGCATCGTCCCAACGTTCGTAGCACTTTGCCAGTACCACCGATTGAAAGAAACAGACGACCTGCACTGCATGTATGTCCAGCCCTAACGCCTTTACCAGTTCATGATAGCGCCGCTCATTGTCCGGAGAGAGATAGAGCCGTGGCTGCGCCTGCTGGCCGCCAATCGTTCCCGTCGGCAGCGCGAACAGATCCTCGACAAAATCGGCGTAGCGACGCTCCGAACCGCGAATAGCGTAATTTCTGATGCCTGTGCGAAAGAGATGACCAAGCATTGCTACATCCGCGCTCTGCTCCAGGTAGGGCATGTCGTCATGTCCACCATGAAAGTCCAGGGCCAGTACCTGTTGCCCTGATTTCGCCAGTGTCTCCAACGTGAGGTGTGTAGTATGCGCTGCGTACTCGATAGTGATCTGCGGCCAGTATCGCTCCCGGTATAGCTGCGCGTCAAATAGTTCCGCCACGCTCTCATCGACCACGATATGCAGTGCGACGCCCTCCCTCTTTAAAGCGTGTAGAGCCTGCAATGTGGTCTCTAGCAGCCCTGTCCCTACGACACATTCTCCCAACCGGCCAGCCTTGCCCCCCAGCCGCACCACTAGCTGATCAGCTTCATATAGTCTCTTGCGTGCATTCTCCAGCAGTTCAAATTCCGTGCTGGAGAAGATCCGCTCTTTGTTCTCGGCACGCTCTTGCAAGAAGTCTAGCCTGTATGTATCTCTCTTCACAATCGCTGTTGGGTGTCCTTTTTCGCTGCGCTATGGTTGTCCGCTTTCTTGCTCACTGTCCATGATGCTCCGGTCTACAACGCCTACGATGCGTGTATAGGCTCCACCCGTACTGGTAATTGCCGCGACCTTGCCAGTGCTCGTATCGACTGTGTAGAGCGAACCATCGCTATAGAATGTCAGTTGATGATCATTTAGCCAGGGACCGAGCTCAATAAAGTGCGTTGTGGCTGTTGCTAGCAACTGGGACTTACCTGCCCGTAATGGCTGATCGGCAGCGCTGAACTGTGTCGTGTAGAGCGCGCTGTGACGGTCAAAGGGGTCGTAGTCGTCACTAGAAAACGCAATGTATGCCAGGGTGTGTCCATCGGGTGAGAACATCGGCGTCGTGACCCAGCGCACGCTGGCGATGTTGCTCCGCATGTCCTGCTCCGACAATATGTCAGCTGGCTTGTCAAGGAACGACCCGCTTCCAGCCTGGATAGTGGTCATGGCAAGGCTGTTGGCATAGCTCAATGTGGCGATCTCGTCCGGCACGCTATGATCGGTTGGACTGGGCACAACGCCCTCGTTGTCTGAGTAGAGCAGCAGGTTGCTGCGAGCCAGCAGCGCCAGCGGGCCCTGTTGCTCGTTTTTCATGAGCAACTCCGGTTTGCCAGTTGAACTGGCTGCCAGGTCCAGCCTCCACAGCCCGAAGCGTACGGAGCGGTGATCGCCACGATCATCGGTCAGCAACAGGGTTCGGTTAGCATCCTTACCGGCTGCGTCTAGGAAGGCGAAGGCGCGGAAGCAGGGACAATGGCCAGCTTGCTGTTCATATACTTGCTTGCCGGCGTGGAGCGGACCTGCGAACAGCCGTATCATCCCCTGGCCATTGGCCGGCGCGCTGCTCCATGCCAGCATGGAGCCATCACTGCTGGCGACCATTGACGTAATCACTTCGCCCTTTGGCAATTGGGCAAGCTGTTGCTGCGTGTTGTGTGCGAGGTCGGCTAGCCATATTCCGTCACCGCTGTAGAGTAGCTGCCCCGATGGTAGTAAGAGCGGTGGCGCGGACTGATCGTAGCCATAACCCGGCAGCGCTAGCTGCTTGCTTTTGCTCCCATCAGTGGGCACGACATACAGCTTGTTGGCTTTTTCATAGAGAAGCGCGCGATCCGCTGGTAGCAACTGGTCAGGCTCGACACGCGTCAGGCCGCTCAAGGGACCATTTTGCGCCTGCGCCGTCGCTGATGGCTGTTGTGTGCCAGCTTGCTTGCTCAGCGCCTGTGGTAGATCGCCGAATAGCAGGCCAGTAAACACTATCAGCAGCGCTCCACTCAAGGCCAGCACGATAAAAATACTTACTCTGGGGCTGCTACTTGCCGGCTGCGATGGTGGAACCTGTTCCTTCTCCTCTAATGGGCTGCTCCGTGAATTGGTCAAAATTCGTTATTGCTCCTGCTTTATGCCGTTTGTTCTGTTATATCATGGTACTGTGCGATCTGACGCTTGAGGAAGCTCAGCGTGCGCGCGAATACCTCATCTCGGTCATGGTCCAGCATGATCACATGATATGAGCGATGAAGTGTCAGCAGTTCTTTATCGTGTGAGCCAATGATACGGTAGATCTCAAAACCATCGCTTGCCGGCACTACATGGTCCCGTATGGCGTTCATTACCAGGACGGGTGCGCTGATGCGCGGTATCTCACGTCGCAGCGTCGGCAGGAAGTCCAACATACTATTTACCGGCCTCATCGGTGTCCAGCGATAGACGTTGCGCGTATAGCGCTTCCTGGCCTTACCGTCTCGTACGTCCTCGCGCACGGTGGGCAGCACTGGGGTGAAGCGCATCGCCAGCTGTACGGCGGGCCTGGTCCAGAAAAACATATGCAGTGGAGCACACATTGAGACAATACCATGCACCTGCTCATGCGCTGCCGTGTGCAGGCAGAGCGCGCCCCCCAACGAGTGACCGATCAAAAATACCAGGTCGCAGCGCTGTTTGAGCCGCTTCGTTTCGACCTGCACCGCCGTTGACCAATCGGTCCAGCCCAGTGACAGCAGGTCGCGTACATGCGTACCATGGCCGGGCAGTAACATATTTTCAGTCACCATCCCGTGTTGGGTGAGAAATATCGCCAGTTCTTCCATATCCTGGTGGCTGCCATTCAGCCCATGTACCAGCAGCACTCCGACACGCGGTTGCTTCATCTCGCGCTCTGGCTGGCGCTGGATGATCGGTGGCTCTTCCCCTGACATCATGGCACGTGCTCCTTCTCTGGAAACTGTTTCCTTGCTCACCTTTTAGTTAGACGTTCCAACAGCTATCATGGTTGCACCCTTTCATCCACTACGGCTAGTATTGTGTATCGCCAGCTCTTGCACGCACCGCTCATACAATGAGCAACTAGTCTCAGCATAAAAAATGCTTCTACGCCAACCTGGCATAGAAGCAAATCTAATGTTGTTAGTATTATTAGTGACATGTCCCTGCCGGGTAAGCACCTGGCGAGAGCACGTTGTTCGGATTGGTCACCATGACGATCCCTATACCCGGAGAGGTGTGATCGTCCGGCAGATCGCTGGTGGCGGTAAATGTGTAGGTTTTCGTGGTCTCGCCCGGCGCGACACTGACGCTGGCAGCCTTTTCAGATCGTCCGTTGTTGAGCGTGTAGCTGAACTTGATAGTACCACCAGGGCTGTAGGCAGGCATATGGAATGTGGCGGTGTACGTGAATGTCATATGCGTGCCACATGCGACGCCAGCGATGCTGGACGGGCTCACGGTCAAACCCACGCTGTTCACTTTGAAGGGCGCGTTCAGAGCGCATTCACCAGACGGCTTTACCATCGATGACGTGATCTGGTTGGGCATGGTGACCTGGACTCCGCCCTGACCGGGGTAGACATGATCCGTTTCCAGTTTGCCTGACCACTGAAAGACAAAGGTCTTTTCCGTTTCACCCGGCTGGAAGGCTACGCTCCCCGCCGCGCTTGATCGCCCGTTATTAACGGTATAGTCAAGTGCCGCGGTGCCACCAGGATTATTGGCTGGAGCATGTAGCGTTGCCTTATACACAACCGTGACGTTGCTACCACATGCCATTCCGGCAATAGAGGATGGCGTGACTGCCATATCTACCTGCGTGATCTTAAACGTGGCATTATTACCTGCTGTCGCTGTGGCTGTAGCTGCCTGCGTTGGCTTTGGAGTAGGAGGTTTGTTATCCCCTCCTCCCTGCGCTGCACTCCCGCAGCCGGCCAGCATAATCATAATCAGGCAGAGCATACCAGTAATTGACGGTATCTTTTTATACATATTTTTTTATTCCCTGAATATATACACTAGTATCAGCCCCACAACGTTTCTTATTCATGAGTGTAGTGTAATGCTCTATGGATCAGAAGACAAGGTATTATTTCACATATCCGGTGTGAAAACATGGCTTCAAACACAGCACTTTTCTGCGTATTCTGTACCAGAATATCGCTATGGTGCGAAGCCTTGAGTTCCAGGCAAGCAGGGAGTACAATACTTGCAAATATAATATCGTTTTCGCGTGGACCGACTACTGCTCTGTCATCGTACAGAGCAGTAGCCGTTGTTGAGGAGCATCGTCAATGAAATTCGCGACCAGAGCCATACACGTGGGCCAGGAATCCGACCCAACCACGGGCGCGATCATGACCCCCATCTACCAGACTTCTACCTATGCCCAGACTGGCATGGGTGAGCATAAAGGATATGAATACGCGCGCACCGGCAATCCAACCCGCACCGCGCTGGAAACCTGTATCGCTTCCCTCGAAAACGGCAAATATGGCCTCGCCTTCGCCTCAGGACTGGCTACCGAACATGCCGTGCTCAGCCTGCTCAGTTCCGGCGATCACATCGTCTCCTGCGACGATCTCTACGGCGGGACCTACCGCCTCTTTGAGCAGATTATGGGCCGCTACAAGGTCGAGACGAGCTACGTCTCAGCCGCCTCTGTCGCCAGCTATGAAAAAGCTATCCGCCCCAACACGAAGCTTATCTGGCTGGAAACACCGACGAACCCTCTGCTGAGCCTGGTCGATATTCGCGCCCTCGCCAGAATCGCCCATCGCCATAACCTTCTGCTCGTGGTGGACAATACCTTCGCCAGCCCCTACTTCCAGCAGCCCCTGGACCTGGGGGCCGATATTGTGTTGCATAGCACGACCAAGTATATCAACGGGCACAGTGATGTGATCGGCGGTGCCGTCGTCACCAATAATAAGACGGTCTACGAATCACTCCAGTTCTTCCAGAATGCAGCCGGTGGCGTTCCCGGTCCCCACGATGTCTGGCTCACGCTGCGCGGCATTAAAACGCTGGCCGTGCGCATGCGCCAGCATCAGGAGAATGCCATCTCGGTTGCACGCTTCCTGTCCGAACATGCGCGCGTCGAAAAGGTCTACTACCCCGGCCTTCCCTCACATCCGGATCATGAACTGGCAAAGCGCCAGATGAACGGCTTTGGCGGGATGGTCTCCTTCCAGTTTAAAGGCACCCTCGCCGATGTAGATAAAGTCGTGCGACGTTTCAAGGTCTTCACGTTCGCGGAAAGCCTCGGCGGTGTCGAGTCCCTGGTCTGCCACCCCGCTAGCATGACCCATGGCTCTATTCCCAAAGAGATACGCGAGGCTCGCGGCCTGACCGATACCCTCCTGCGTCTTTCCGTTGGCATCGAGGATATCGATGATCTGCTGCAAGATCTCGAACATGCTCTGTCCTGATCCAACCATGCACCAGGCCGCTCTCTACCATTGATCATTGCGGCCTGGTACTCCCCGAACTTTTGTGACATTTTCTGCCTATCAGACGATATATATTAATGAAGGGTAATATCCAAATCTTTTGCCTTGTATCGGGTTTATACTATTCTCTCTATCTATGTGCCATAGAAATCGGAGGCTCCCATTCCAATGACCTGTCCCGCTATATCACGAGGAAGTACCTATAAAAAGCTTCCGGCCCTCTTCGCTGTCGCCTTGCTTCTCTCTCTACTCTTGAGCGCCTGCGGAGGGGATGCTCAAACACAACAGAAAGCTAACCAGAACAAAACAAATTTTGATAATGCAATCGCTCATGCCCAAAGTATTGGCGTTCCCGATTCCCTCTTACAACCGATTATTCAACAGAGCCAGCAGCTTAACAAGTCGAACGCCCCTCTCGCGCTGGTCGATCAGCCAGTCACCGACTACTATAGTAATCTGGCACAACGCTATCAAATGCTGACTCTCCAGGTGCAGGGCCTGGAGGTTCAGGCAACTCAGCAACTGGATTACCAGGCAGCGCAGGATCTACAGACCTTCGGCACTGTGCTCTCTCAACGCCAGGCACAGGGCTTCGTCTCGGCGCAAAAATTCTCTGATATTCTGACTCAGCAGCAAAGCAAGCTGAATCAGGCTAAATTGCCCAAAGATTATGCGCTGATTAGCAATCAGGCACAGACCTCTACGGCAGCCCTTCGTATGATGGGTCCCGCCAACGATAAGCTGAATTCGTTCCGCAGTCTTGTCAGTCAGTTGAAGGCCTCAAAACTTGATACGATGGCAGCCGATAAACAAATTAATGATGACGTTACCCTTTTCCGCGCCGCCAATACATCGGAAGATTTCACAAAACTGATCGGCCAGATCAATGCGCAGACTACACAACTGAACACGCTCAGCACCCAGGCTATCCCCTATGTCGGTGCCGCCAAACTGCAGCAGCTCAGCGATAATATTAAGCAGATGAAGCAGTATGGCGTAAATACGACGTCATACGAAAAGAAGTTGCAGGACGATAAGACGGCGCTGGACAGCGCGAAGTCGCTCAGCGATTTCCTGAAAGTCTCTTCCAGAATCGACTCCGATCTGTCTTCGACGGAATTGCCCATGCTCAGCGGTAAGGCAAACTACCTGCTGAAACAGTTCCATCAGAAAGTGAAACAGTTTGGCGACACACATCAGTTCCACGATACATTCAATGGCGTGACCTATCGCATGGGCTTTGAATACGATACCCTTGGCGTTGGTGAGGACCTGGACGCCGCTGTGGCCGCTGCCCAGACGAAAGATGACTACCTGGGCGCCATCGATTGGATAAACTACGAGACGGCTCATTTGAAGGCGAATGCCGATAACTACAATGACAAAACACCGTTCAATCAACCTCATGCTACCGACCAGCGCCTCATGCAACTCCATGGCGCGACTTCGGGCAAGGTGATCATTGTCTCACTGACCGAGCAGGCGGTACGCGTCTACCAGGACGGCAAGCTGATCAGAGCCACTCAGATCGTTACCGGCCAGTATGATAAGCCGTCCGTGCCTGGCCTCTGGCACATCTTTGTCCGCGAGTCACCAACGGTCTTTAAATCCACGGAACCGAAGGGGTCCGCTCTCTGGTATCCCGATACGAAGATTAAGTATGCGATGGAATATCACGAGGGTGGCTACTTCTTCCACGATAGCTGGTGGCGCGCGGTCTACGGTCCCGGTAAACAGTTCCCACACTACGATCCCAGCGGCGACGAAACCTTTGGCGGCACCGGCAGCCACGGCTGCTTCAATATGCCACCCGACGAGGCCGCCTGGCTCTACAACAATACCGGCTACAACACACCTGTGATCGTCTACTAAAATAACAACACCTGCTTGAGGTGGAGTAGGGCGGAAGGCTGCCCGCCCTTCCCTCCCACAAAGGGCGCAAAACGG
>JAFMRP010000352.1 GCA_017354095.1 Ktedonobacteraceae bacterium | reverse complement strand
GTGGCAGTGAAAGACGAGGCAAATGACAGCGCGTGATTGATATAGCCGCGCTGGATGTCGGCGGCGCGGATCACGCCCCCAAAGTAGCTGGCGCCGTTCCCGCTAGTTTCAGCGCCGCTTACCTGGTGAACGCCATCGCCTGTGGGACTAAAGACTTCTCCAGTCTGGGTTGTCCAGGTCTTACCATTTTTTTGCGCTTCCCACATTTCAAAGATCATCTGCTTTGTTGTGTCATATACAAACAGCCATTTGTCCACGCCCAGGGCTGGAGCAGCGGTATTGGGGATGTGGAATGGATTATTTGCCACGAATGTATCCTGATCGGTGTAGATGCTATAGAGTGGATCGCTAGCGGTAGATATATAGATGGGCATACCAAATTCAAACATGCTGGGAATGTGGTAGCCGCTAGCGAGTTGACGCGCCATGGCGCTTGAATTGGGATCGAGCTGCACATTGGTACCGATGGGCATATTCCACGGGCTGGAAGGAGTGAAAAGGAGGCCAGGGAAGATGGAGGAGCCGGGCCGGTGCTGCGGGTCAGGGGTTGGGGTTGGTGGTTTATGTGGCAAGACCAGACCGGTAGCCTGTGGCTGGCTGGTGGCTTGAGCGATGGGGGTACTTTTTCGTTGGGCGGTGTTCATCCGGGGTATGGTGAAGATGAGGCCCAGCACGATGCTCAGGATACAAAGGACGGCTGCTACATACCAGATAACATATTTTTTGCGCAGTCGCGGTTCTGTTGGCCTGGTTTGCAGGTGTTTCTTATCCATCACAAATCGCCCACTTATTGAGAGTTTTTCCCGCTCAGTATACCACCTGCCCGCAAGTGAAAAAAGTAAAGTATAGGATGACTGATTTGCATAATTTTCCCTGGAAGCCCCTTGTGGATAACCTGGGAAGATGCTTTTCCTGGTGACACAGTTGCCGGGCACGAGCTTACCGCCAGAACCAACCACGCCTGGAGTCGCGGATAAAGTCGCGGATAAACCCGATGCCCATAAACAGAGGGATGCCCACCAATGGCAACACAAGGAAGATGCGCAGGATATTGCCCCAGAACGGATCGTTGGCAGGCACAAACTGTACATGCGCTGGCTGCTGAGGATCATAGGCGATATTTTGCTGATCTCCGACCTTCATCGGACAGGCGAGTAACTTGCTGACATCGACCTCGATCTCCTGTCCGTTGGCGCGAAAGCTGATGCGCGCCGCGCAGGTCTCCGTATGCCTGGTGGTGGTATGCGTTTGTGAATCATCGGTATAGTAGGTATGGGTAAAGGTGCGCAGGACTTTTGCCTGCGTGATAGGGTGTGTTTGCTGAAACTGCATGCCCGCGATACTGGACTGGATGATCGTCACAGCAAAATAGATGCAACCTCCCATCACAGCGATGGGGAGGAGGAGGCTCCAAAAGATACGCCAGATCTTGGCAAGCCATTTCAAAACATTTTCCTTTCCTCGATGCCTGGTTTCCTGCTTCCTGCTCGCGCTCGCTTCTCTCTTATCTACAAGTATAGCATCTTTTACACGAGGAGTCGATGATGCGCCGGCCACCTGCAAGGGGATGGCAGAGAGCACGGAGTCGGTCGGACACGAGCCGGCTGCCCGCAAGGGGATGGCCCTACATGTTGGGTGAGAGGGTTGGTGAGAGGTGAGGAAAGGCGGGTAGGGTTGGGTGGGAGGCCTACGGGCTCTCGCTAAAGCGAGTTGCTGCACCGGGGCTGAGGTGGGTCAGTGGGCAAGAGCGTTGGCCTACGGGGTTTCATTCATTGACATAACACTAGTATAGATGTTATAGTCATTGAAGTGAAACGATTAACCTTTGCGGAGGGAGAGGCAGCGGATGTCGAGATCAGCGCCGACCACCAGGGACGTGGCCCAACTTGCCGGTGTCTCGCTGGCGACGGTGTCGTATGTGCTAAATGGCAGGCGGGATGGTGGGGGGAAGATTGGGGAGGCCACGCGTGAAAAAGTGCTGCGGGCCGTGGCGGAGCTAGGTTATGTGCCCAATCAGTCCGCACGTCACCTGCGCCGTCAGAAGACCGAGCGCATCTGTGTCGTGCTGCCCAACCTGGGTGTACCTTATTTTGACGCCCTGGTGCAGGACGTGCAGAATGTCGCCGAGGAGCATGGTTACACCACCATCATCGCCTATGCGGGCACGTTTGAGCGTGAACGGAGGATACTGGAGCAGATACAATGCCATCTCGCCGATGGAGCGCTTATCGTTGATGGTCGCACTACTGAAAAAGATCTGGTTTCATTTGTCAATTCCGGTATACCGCTCGTCATCATGCGCAATCATACGGTGCCAGAGGGGTTCGATGTCGTTGAAACAAACGAGAGGGAAGCCTGTTACGAGGCTATCAGCTATCTGATACGACAGGGACGTCGCCATATTGCATTTCTTGGTCACTTTGGCGCAATGAACGAGCCCTATGATCGATTTATTGGCTACCAGCAAGCGCTGCGTGATGGGGGTATAGCCTTTGATGAGCGGCTTGTCAGTGGTGGAGCCGGATCGCGCAAAGCAGCTTCCCTGAATGTGCAGCGCTGGCTGAATCTTGATCCGCGGCCTGATGCTATTTTCGCCACATCAGATAAAGCTGCCATCAGTATTATCTGGACAGTACGCGATGCAGGGCTGCGCGTGCCAGAGGATGTGGCCATCATTGGTGTTGGCAATATTCCAGAAGGTGAGAGCACCAGTCCTCCCTTAACGACCGTTGGTCCCGCCTCGTCGGATTTCAGGGCCGTCGCCCAGCTGCTCTTCAGCCGCCTGGCCGATGGCGAGCTGGAGGCGCGGACCTTTGTGCATGAATGGACGCTCATCCGGCGCGGCTCGGCATAGGAAGCCGGCCACCCGCAAGGGGTGGCCTTACATTCTTTAATAGTACACAGAAGGGAAGAAAGGGACATGAGAACAACGTCTGATCTCGGGACCCCCCAATCAGCCGGAAGGATTTCGCGCCGAGAGGTTCTCAAACTTGGCGGCACGGTTGCTACCACCGCTTTCGCGGCTCCAGCAATCCTTTCTGCCTGCGGTGGCGTAGGAGGCGGCTCGGCAGCGGGCTCATCAAAGACCGTGCGTGTTTATTGGAACGCCGGTCATAACTATGATGCCTACAAGCAGGTTATTTCCCAGTTTGAGAAAGATCATCCCGGCTGGCAGGTGAAGTTAGAGCTGTACCAGTGGCCAGATATGCGCACCAAAGTGCTGGCCAACTTCGCCGGCAAGGACGTGCCGGATCTGATTGAAGAGCCAGGTGGCTGGGTACAGGAATTTGGCAGGCAGGGGAAGCTGCTTTCGCTGCAGCAGTACATCAACAAAGATGGCAAGGAGATTGGTTTCCCTGATGACTGGCAGGCATACACAGTGAGCCGCAACTCGATCAATAACGAAGTGTATGGCATTCAGTTGCATTTGACCTGCATACTGGTATTTTATAACAAAGACATGGTGCAGAAGGCGGGGATCACCACATTGCCCACCACCTGGGATGAATTTCTGGACGCTGCCAAAGCTCTCACGAAAGATAATGTCTATGGTGTCTCGCTTAACCAGGACCCAAGTTACTCCTGGCCCTGGTACGTGCAGAACCAGGTGCAGTACTATGACCCGGACAAAAAAGTCATAACGATGGATACCGAGAATGCCATTGCCGCGCTGCAGTTTCAGGCGGACCTGGTGCAGAAATACAAGGTCTCGCCCGTTCCAGTCATCTCTAACGACTACTCAGGTCCACAGAAGTTGCTCTCGGCCAAACGCGCGGCTTTCATCCTGACCGGTCCGTGGGATATCAAGCCTATTCAGAGCGGCAGCCCTGATCTCAACTGGGGCATCACGCAGGCATTGAAGCAGAAAACCCAGGCCACGACGGCTGCGGGAACAAGTTTGATGATCCCGAAAGACGCGAAAAATCCTGATATGGCCTGGGATCTGCTCAAACGTTTTGTGGCGCTTAAGACGGAGATCGCGGCGACGAAAGAGGCGGGTATGACCATGCCGCGCAAATCGTGGGGCACGAGCGCGGAGATCAAAGCGCTGAACAACATCGCGCCCTTCACAGAGGGGCTGAACTACGCGCAGTACCCTGGAGCCACCCTTGAAGCCACTGGCAAATCTGGCGCGGTCAGTGACCTGTACAAGAAAGCCTACCAGGATGTGATTTACCGCAACCAACCGGTCGCGGACGCGCTCAAGGAGTTTGTCGCGGCGGCCAACAAGGCTATTGCACAGTAAGGGAAGCCGGCCACCCGCAAGGGGTGGCCTTACATTTCCGGTGGGCGAGAGGGAGCCTGACAGGGTACTATAGTGTTCCTCAGCCAGGAGGAGGTTTCACTTGAGTTTGATTGTATCGAGGGACCGGACGGGAGCAGCGCGTACGATCCGCATGGGCCTGGCAAGTCGCCAGGCCCTCGTCGCCTATATTTTTCTCCTGCCCGCGCTCATCTACTTTGCCGTTTTCTTCTTTTACCCGATTATCCAGGAGGTCTATGTGAGCCTGCTGGATAATGCTACAGCAGATTTTGTTGGGCTGCGCAACTATGTCCAGGCGCTGCAAGATCCGCGTGTACTGAATTCATTCAAAGTGACCGTCATCTTTGCCGCCTCCGTCACCATCGCGAGCATCGTCGTTGGCCTGGGGCTGGCCATGCTGCTCGATCAGCCGCTGAGGGGACGGGCTGTTTTGCGCGCTATTTTCCTGGTGCCTTATCTCAGTTCGGCAATCATTGTAGGTCTGATGTGGCGTAACATTCTGGACCCGCTTACGGGCATCTTAAATCGCGTTCTGCTCCAGTATGGCCTGCCGCAGCAGGACTGGCTCAGCAACTATAACCTGGCGCTGCCGGCTGTCATCGCGATCACTGTCTGGCAGGGTGCAGGCTATACGATGGTGCTTTTCCTGGCGGGATTGCAAAATATTCCGCAGATGTATTATGAAGCCGCCAGGGTTGATGGGGCAGGGCCGTGGGCGCGTTTCCGCCGTATTACCCTGCCGCTGCTGGCTCCCACGACGCTTTTTGTCTCGATTATAAGCGTCATTGGTAGTCTACAGGGCTTCACGCAGGCCTATGTGATTACGCAGGGTGGTCCAGCCGAGGCGACTCGTTTTTATGTTTATCATGTCTTTAACGTAGCATTTAACGAGAACAATATCGCCTATTCCTCCGCGCTCACCTTTTTGATGTTTATTGCCATTCTTGTGCTGACGATTATTCAGATGCGGCTGGGCAATCGCGCTGTGGAATATTAGGAGGAGGTAGTATGCGGAAAACGCTCGGTATCACAGGTAAATTTCTCGCCTACGCGCTCTTGATCCTCTGCGCTGTTCTGGCCCTGCTGCCATTTGTCTATATGGTGCTGCTTTCGCTGCAGACCGAGGCGGAGACACTGGCAGGCACGCCCGTGATTATTCCCGCCATTCCGCAATTCCAGAATTACATGGAGATCTGGGCGAGAGCGCCATTCGCGCGCTTTTTCCTGAACAGTTTTATTGTCGCGGCAGCCATCACGCTCTCACATCTGTTTTTTGATCCGCTGGCGGGCTATGTTTTCGCGAAATTTCGCTTCCCGCTCAAAAACGTCATCTTTCTGCTTATCCTGGGCACGTTGATGATCCCTTTCTTTGTGCGTATGATCCCGCTCTACACAATGATGGCGGATCTCAACTGGTTGGACAGCTACCAGGCGCTGATCGTGCCTTTCTTGATGAGCGCTTATGGTATTTTTTTGATGCGCCAGTTTATTGCGCCGCTGCCCTATGAGCTGATTGACGCGGCGCGCCTTGATGGCTGCTCGGAATTTGGCATCTACTGG
>JAFMRP010001448.1 GCA_017354095.1 Ktedonobacteraceae bacterium | reverse complement strand
GGCTAACGCCCTCCTGCACCTCCCCACTTTGTCCCCTCAGGCAAGGAGGGCCTGCCATCGCGAGAAATCTTCGCTCCAGGACTGCCACAAGCACCCTGGTTTCATGCCCAGCACTCGCTCCAGCGCGTCAGCTGTCGCTTCGCCAGCCTGGATCAGCCGAGAGATGTCAGGATGCTTGTCCTCTTCTGCTAAGAGCAGTTCAACGGTGATATATCCAAGATCCTCAATCAGAGCGAGGATCGTTCTCGCGGCCTGATCAGGAAAGGGAGTGGTGAACACGCCTTCTGCGACTCCCTGCTGAATAATCTGCGAGAGCCTGGGGGCGAGTCGTTTGACACGGGCCTGGTAGAGTTTTTGGCGAAAGAGGGCGTTCTCATCGGCATACCAGACGCGCATAAACGCGAATATCAGATCCTTGTTGTCCTGTTTATACTGATTGAGCACGGCAAAGACGCGCAGCAGTTTGTCCTGGGCGGGCATTTCGCGAGAAGATGCGATGGGTAGCACGATTTGCTCGGCTTGCTCTCCAATGCGTTCCACCAGCGCCATCAGCAAGGCCTGCTTGGACTCAAAGTAGTGATAGAACGCGCCCCTGGAAATCCGGAGGGCCTCCAGGATGTCCTGAGTCGTCATCTGCTCATAGCCTTTGGTGGTAATGTAACGCGCTGCCACATCCAGGATGGCGTTGCGCTTCTCGGCATATTCGTAGGCTTTGACACTCCGGGTCATCATATTCCTCTTTCTTAGACCGACAAACGGTTTATCTATAGAGAGAGTAATTGATAGGAGAGCCGTTGTCAAGAGACATCTGAAACTGCAGGAAAGCGGTTGATTATGTCCAGACGATGTTCTATGCTGATTGCTAGCAGATTATTTATTTTGCGAGGAGAGTTCCCTTTGATAGAAACGACCCTACAAGATCAAGTGGCCATTGTCACGGGCGCCGGGCAGGGCATTGGACGTGCCATAGCTCTGCGCCTGGCACGCGAGGGTATGCATATCGTGATAGCTGACCGTGTGCCAGACACTGCCAGTGCCGTAGCTCGCGAGGTGGAAGCATTGGGGCGAAGTGGGCTGGCGATACCAACCGATGTGGCAAAGGCCGACGAGCGCACGAGGCTGGTAAGCGAGACGCTTCAGCAATTTCAGCGCCTGGATGTGCTGGTCAACAATGCTGGTGTGCAGCGTGTGGCGCTGCCCCAGGACGTGGACGAGGCTCATTGGGATGTGGTGATGGATGTCAATGCCAAAGCCGTCTTTTTTTTATGCCAGCTTGTATTAAAGCATATGGCCAGCGTGGGTAGCGGCCGTATCATCAATATCGCATCAATAGCTGGCAAACTTGCCAGTACGATCCAGCATCCCATCTACAATGTCAGTAAAGCAGCCGTACTGGCGATGACCAAAACGCTGGCCCATGCCTACGCGCCGCAGGGTATCCGCGTCAACGCAGTCTGTCCTGGCATTATTGAGACGGCCATGCAGGACCAGGTTGATCGCGAGTTCGCGCACGTCACCGGCAAGCGCCCGGAGGAGATACGAGCTGAGCGGCAGGCACGCATCCCCCTTGGTCGTGCAGGCGAAGGCGACGACGTGGCCGCCATTGTCGCCTTCCTGGCCGGACCAGATTCGCGCTATATGACGGGGCAGGCACTGAACGCCACAGGCGGCATGGTCATGTTCTAATCCTGATCATTTATAAACACGATCCCCACAAAGCTCAACACGCTTTGCGGGGATCTCTGGTCAGCGCTGCGCGGCTTCCAGCAGGTCCAGCATATAGAAGGAATGTCAAGTGTTTCCTTGACATCTTCCCAGATTTTCTGATACTATCGCATAAGCAATGGTATCATATGAGGCTAAGGCACATGTATAGTGAGATCTTAATTTTGGCGATGCTCCGACGAGGGAAGCGGCATGGCTACGAGATCAAAAAGG
>JAFMRP010001447.1 GCA_017354095.1 Ktedonobacteraceae bacterium | reverse complement strand
GGGCCATCCACTTTACCGCTAAAGACACCGCACAAAAGATGGCCAACCTGCGTGGAAACCCGCACGTCATTCTGACAACTGGCTACAACCAGATCCTGGGACTCAGTGTGGTGGTTGAAGGCGACGCCGTGCGGATCACCGACCAGGATACCCTCGAACGCTTAGCCTCGGTGTGGGCGACCAAGTGGGATGGAGAAAGCTGGCTATACCAGGTACGTAACGGATATTTTTGCCTCTACGATGAAGACGAACGAGTTATCGTCGATTCGAACCTTGTGTTCTCTGTCAAACCCAGCAGGGTCTTCGCATTCGCCAGAGGCCAGACCCGCCACCAATTCTGACTGCTCGCGTCGCGTAGCCACGCACGCGGGGGAGATAGAGGGCCGGCTCGCGCCCGATCGATCACGCGCTCCCTGTCACTCTGGTACCATCACATTTTGTTCATCACCGTAAGGCGGGAAAAGCACTTTTAACTATGCTACAATAAGACCCGTCTATGCAGGTAGATAGAAAATATTTTTCTATGGCCTGTCCGGAAAGTGTTGAACATGTTGCAGATATGCCGTTTAGAAAAAGTGATTGAGGGTCGCAGCGTTCTTGCGATCGAGCAACTCGAACTGCATCCCGGCGAGATCTACGCGGCAGTCGGTCCGATGGGCAGCTCAAAAACCCTGCTCATTCAGATTCTCGCGGGTATGGTGCTGCCCAGCGGGGGACGAGTATTGCTGGATAATCAGGATGTCCACCATATACTAAAGGCGCGTGCAAGCATTCACACCCTGTTTGAAGAGGATTTGCTCTATGAACGCCTCACTGCTCATGCGAACCTGGATATGTATCGCTCTTTGCGCAAGCTTCCCAGGCAGAGTGTTGACACAGTGCTGGACCTGGTGGGCTTGAGCGACCAGGCGCGTACGCGTGCAGCGAAGCTCTCCGCCACGGCTCAGCGCCGTTTAAGCTTTGCCCGGACCTTGCTGGGACGGCCCGCGCTGCTGCTACTGGATTTGCCGGTTTTACGAACCGATATGGATACTCGCACGATCTTTGCTCGCTTGATCACACAGGTGGCCAGTGAAGGTACTGCTGTGTTGCTAACCTGCGAGGATCTTTCATGGGCCGGAAAGTTTTGCACACATATTTTGGAGCTCAACGGCGGGCGTGTGATCGATTGCCGGCGTAATGAACAGATTCAGGAGGCCCCCAGCGAGGAGGAAGCGGCGGTCACCACGCCAGCTTCTGAGCGCCATGTCCCTTACAAAGTGCCGGCACGCAAGGAGGATCGAATCATATTCTTCGATCCCGGCGATATCCTGTACGCAACCAGCAGCGATGGCCGGGTCATGCTGCGCACCGCTACCGAGGAGGCCACTGCTAACCTTACCTTACAAGAACTGGAAAACCGCCTGCTCGGTCGCGGCTTTTTTAAGGCGCATCGTGCTTACCTGGTAAATCTGCAACATATCAAGGCGGTGATTCAATATACGCGCAATAGCTATACCCTGCTGCTCAACGATGAGCAAGAGACGATGATCCCGCTGAGCAAGCAGTGTGAGAAGGAGTTGCAAGCGCTGCTCAACTATTAATCATTTTATATAAATGTGTATATTTGCGGCGATATATCATTTGTGCCATAATAGGGGCGAAAGAATAGATCTTTCGATAAGGTTGTGTGGCGTAACCGGGGAGGTACGTCGTGCTGGAAGGGATGGGTATTGTATGAACCTCTGGATTATTGGCGCATTGATGGCGATTGGCCTGCTCTCGATTATAGGCCTGGTGACGATGGTAATGGAGGAGCAGAAGAGCAAGAGGGCGCCGCGTGGAGAGCCTGCCCGCTGGACTGATACGGAGGAGACGATGGCTGTGGCTCCTGCCCCTGAAGAAGCGCGTTTGCAGCGGATTGGCGGTCAGATTCGCGAATTAACGGATCAGATGGACA
>JAFMRP010001446.1 GCA_017354095.1 Ktedonobacteraceae bacterium | reverse complement strand
CCGTCACGTCCTGCCTATCCCACACCACTGATAGTCAAACACGAGATCATCCATTTGCCGTCGGCCTCGGCCCTGGCAGTTTTGCGGCGCGAACTGACCGAACGAAGGCCCGCTCCTAAGATGGTCGCCATCCTGGCTGATCCTGTCTTCAGCCTGGATGACTCGCGCGTTAAGTTGGCCGGCCGACACCTTGCACAGGACGGGAACCTGTCAGACCTGACGCGGGCAATCAATGATGTCCGCGGCGACCTCAAGCGCCTGCTGATGACGAGGGAAGAGGCGCAGGCCATTTCGTCTATCACGCCGCCGGACGAGCAACTCGAAGCCCTCGATTTTCATGCCAGTCGCGCTTTGTGTACCAGCGATGCACTGAGCCAGTATCGCATCGTGCACTTTGCAACACACGGCCTGCTTGACAGCGAACATCCGTATCTCTCAGGCTTGGTGCTGTCACTGGTGAATGAGCAAGGTCAACCTCAGGATGGTTTCTTGCGGCTGCCCGAAATTTTCAATCTTCGCTTGCCGGCCGAACTGGTCGTCCTGAGCGCGTGTCAGACCGGCCTGGGCAAGGAGGTCAAAGGAGAAGGACTGGTTGGCTTGACGCGTGGTTTTATGTACGCGGGAGCGGTAAGGGTGATGGCAAGTCTGTGGCAGGTTGATGATGTAGCCACCGCCGAACTGATGAAGCGGTTCTATCGCCTGATGTTGCAGGAGGAGATGAGGCCGGCAGCTGCCCTGCGAGCGGCCCAGATCGAAATGTTGAAGAAAACGCAGTGGCAACTGCCCTACTACTGGGGCGCATTCGTTCTCCAGGGCGAGTGGAAGTGAGTCAGACGAACTGCATCTGCCAGGCGCCCCGCGAGGATATTCCACACAAAGCAAGACTCGCTCAAGAAGGCGAAGATATTGGAGGGCGATCGATTGTGCGCGCGCAATTGCCCGTACCCGATATAGGAGAAAGTGGTGCCGGCTGAACACGGCCGTATTCGCCCCAACGCCGATTCCAGAAGAGCCAGGCTGAGGTGATAGTCGAGTCCCATCATCGCCCGCCATTGAATGCCGGAAAACGACCGGTCACCGGACAAAGCAGGCAGTTCATTATCTATTGATTGCAGCATTCCCTCAGCAACTCCTAGACTGCACGCGTGTGATAACATTATCTTGGTTAGATGGGAAAGGAGGAAGTATGACTATCCCAGCCACCACTCTGCTCAACTTGTTGGGATTCATCACCGGATCAGCGCTCTACGCGATGCTGCTAGTAATGGTGTTGCGGGAACCGTGCGCATCGCAGATAGCCAGAGCAGAGAGGAAGCCTGATAGTCTGCCACTGCTTACCGGGGTGCTGGGTCTGGCCTGGAATCTGGTTGCGATGGTTGGGCTACTCAGCATCGGGGGCTGGCGTTTGTGGCCGTTCTTCCCATTGATCAGCGCGGCTGGTTTTACCGCGCTCGGTTTTCTGCCTGCAGTTGTCGTGAACTCCGTTCTGCGCACGAGTGAAGGGTTAATGCGCCGCCCTTGGGCGCTGCGGATGACGGTCATCGCGTATACTCTCAGCACCGTGGCGGGGGCTTTGCATTTTTATAACGCCCTGCTCTTCAGATCAGCTCCATCTCGTTGGGCACTGTACATACTGACGATTGGTTTCATCGGCTTGACACTCGCACTGCTCGTCTACACGCGATGGCGGCCGGAACGACACGGCCAAAGCTTGTGGACCGGCGCCGGCTGGGTAGTCGCACTCGCCGTCTTCGCCGTTTCGGCTCAGCACTTGAGCCATCACGAAGGGCGGGAGTTTTCCTGGTGGATCGAATTGATCGGCCACAACGCGTCGCTTCCTCTGGTACTGGCTATCCTTTATCAAGATTACAGATTCGCGCTGGCCGACATCTTCCTCAAGCGCGCCTTGTCGCTCTTGATGCTGGCGGCGCTTGCGTTC
>JAFMRP010001445.1 GCA_017354095.1 Ktedonobacteraceae bacterium | reverse complement strand
TCTGGAAGAGCTGAACAGGAAGATACTGGATCATAGCCAGCCACAGGTAAGGCGGGTATTTGAAACGCTGATAGCTCCCGGTGCTCTGCCTGTTCTCGTACACTGTACTGGTGGGAAAGATCGCACCGGCCTGATAGTGGCACTGTTGTTGAGTTTGCTGTGGGTGCCAGATGGGACGATCGCTGAAGATTACGCGCTCAGCGCTCAATATTTAGGTCCCTTGTTTGAACAGATGCGCCAGCAGGCCCGGTCAACGGGTCGTGATATAGCGCTGCCCGCGAAAATGCTGGAGGCGCGTCCAGAATGTATATTGGAGATGCTGGCTTATCTGCGGGCCGAGTATGGAGGGGCCGAGGAGTATCTGGAAGTGCTTGGTTTGGTGGATTGGCAGCGGGAGTATTTGCGGGAGAGCCTGACCGAGCCCGGGGAGAGATAGGTTCAGGTCGTGGCGATAAGGGTCCGTGCTACATCGATACCATGTTCGAGGGAAAGGTGAACGCGGCCACCGACGAAGCTATCGCCGCAGAAGGCCAGTCCGGTCGGCATGGTCAGAGTATTGAGCGCGTTGGCGTCGGCGCGCGTAGCTGGCAGAGCGTAGGGCCAGCGCTGGATGTCCTGGAAGCACGGTTCGGGAAGGGCTTCGTTGAGCAGTGTAGTGACCAGGTTGGCGGCTTCCTGATAGAGAAGGGAGTCGGGGCTATGGTCATGCTGGCGGCTGAAACCGGGGGCCATCTGCGCGAGGAGAAGACCCGAGCCTGGCGGTACGCGTTCAGGCGCTTTTTCGTGTTCCCAGGCCAGCCAGGAGATAGGGTGCTGGCGGTCGGTGTTGACGAGCGCGTAGTAGGGGCGAGGGGAAGGGGCCGGGCGATAGCCGAGCATAATTGAGATAAGGGGATTATATTGTGCAGCGCTCAGATGGGTGTGGATGGCCTGGTGGAGGGTGTCGTCGAGCCGGCTGGCCTGGATGAGTGTTAGGGCTTGAGGAGCAGGAGCGGTAATGAGGACGCGTTGATAGCTGCCGAGCGGCTGGCCGTGCTGATCGAGCAGGTGCCAGATTGAGCCTTGCTGGTGGAGCGAGGCGACGCTGGTGCGCAGGCGAACGTCCAGGCCGGTCGCCATATGTTGGAAGAGGGAGATGAGGCCGCCGCGGTAGGTCCATTTGGGCTCGGCATTCTGGACGGGATCGCCCTCGCGAATAGTGCCGGCGCTATCGAAGGTCCAGACAGGTTTCGCGATATCGAGCAGATCGGGCAGACGGAAGCGATTGGTAATCAGGGAGACGCTGGCCGGACTGCCCTGTTTGATATACTGGGCACCGTGGTCGTAGGTGAAGCCGTTGAGCTGGCGGGTGGTCGCCCGGCCGCCCACGCTGCTGCTGAGCTCGAAGATAGTCACGGGATAGCCGGCGTCGCGCAGCGTGTGCGCGGCGGCCAGGCCGCTGCTGCCGGCGCCGATGATCGCGATTGGCTGGTGCATATGTTGTGGCCTCCCTTCTCTAATGGGTGGCGGCCCAATTTTCTTTCCAGAGATAGGAGCGAGCGAGCAGTTCTTCGGCGCTTTTCATCGAGATTTCGGTGGCGCTGCCGCCCATGATGTGAGCGATTTCGCGCACGCGCTGTTCCGGGCGTAGTTCGTTGACGATGGTTATCGTGCGATCATCAAGGATCTGTTTATTGACGTTATAGTGCGTATCGGCGAAAGCCGCGATCTGTGGCAAGTGAGTGACGCAGATAATCTGATGATTCTGAGTCAGCATCCAGAGTTTTTCGCCCACCACCTGGCCGCTACGGCCGCTGATACCGGAGTCGATCTCGTCGAAGATCAGCGTTGGGGTGGCATCGGCGCTGGAGAGGATAGTTTTGAGGGCCAGCATCAAGCGCGATGTCTCGCCGCCCGAGGCGATTTTCGTGAGTGGTTTGAATGGCTCACCAGGGTTGGGC
>JAFMRP010001444.1 GCA_017354095.1 Ktedonobacteraceae bacterium | reverse complement strand
CGCGGCTGGCGCTGCGCGCCCAGGGAGTCGGCAGGGAATCACCCGCAAGGGGTGGCCCGACATGTCCCGAGTGCGTGAGGGTGGTCATGCATCAGGCGGGTTCTTCGATGATCACCGTCCATTTCACGGGGCCGGTGATGGTTATGTTCAGGGTGGCCTGTTCGATGGTGTTGCCGGAGCTGCTGGAGCTCGCGGACGAGGCGAGGTCGTCCGAGAGGGTGCATGTTGTTGACACGCTGGTATGAGACGTGCTGGAGTCGCTTTTTCCTTCCAGGGTGACGTTTATTGACCCATCGCCGACACAGAAGGCGCGTACGAGGAAGGATGTGCCGGGTGGGACCTGGCTGGGAGGCAGGTGCTGGCTTTCTCCTTTGCGCAGGTTCGTCGCGTCTTTTGTCATCTGGAAGGCGATTTTCCAGCCTGTATTGGGTGTGACGGTGGGTAGGGGCGGGAGCGTGGCCTGCGATTGGGATGGGGTGCTGGTCTGTGTTTTGGGCTGTTGTTGTTGGGTCGTCTGTGTCGTGGAAGTAGTCGTGCATGCTGTGAGAAGCAGGCTGAGCAGGGATACGGCAGCCAGAAGGGAAGCGATGGCCCGTCGTGAGATGTTTGGCGATTTTTCGGCCGGTGTGATGGGTTTTATTTGAAAATGGTTGTGAGTATTCATATTTCTCCTGATGTATGAGTAATTGAGCGCAGAAGATTCCTCTTCAGCTTTAAATACAGTTCGCTCTCTTAAAGGATATAGTATGTAGTTGTTCTTGTCTGGGTGGGCCTGTTGTGGGGTAGGACTAAGAGGCTGTTCTGATGATGGGATAGGGGGATTGGGTTTACGATAAACGATGTCAAAAGGGGCTCGACCTCTTCGAGCCCCTTTTGCCTTTATTTTGAGTCCAAGAATTCGAGCACTGTGTTCAGGAATTCGGTGGGGTACTCGACATTCGACAGGTGGACAGCGGGTAGTGTTACCAGTTTTGCGCCAGGGATGGTCGCGGCGATCAATTCGCTGTGGCTGGGGAGCGTCACTGTATCGTACTGGCCGGAGATCACCAGGGTTGGGCGGGGGATCAGCGCTATGGTCCGGCGCAGGTCCGTGTCGCGGATCGCGGCGTAACTGCCAGCGAACCCTTGTGGACGCATGGAGAGCAGCGTGGCGCGAAACGACTCTATGGTAGCGCCTCCTTTCTCCAACATGTGTGGAGGGAACCAGTTATGGAGGAACATATCGGCGGTTTCCGACATGTCTGTAGCTTGCAGTACGGAGGTGATCCGTTGATCCCATTGTTCGGCGGGTCCCAGGTATGAGGAGGTATTCGCCAGGATCAGCCGGTTGATCCTCTCGGGAGTGTGGATGCCCAGCCATTGGCCGATGATGCCACCGAACGATAGCCCTAAGAAATGGACCTGGCTGATGTGCAGTGCATCAAGCAACTCGATCACATCCCGGCCCATTCTGTCCAGCGAATACGCTCCAGTGGGGGCATCCGAGGCGCCATGACCCCGGGTATCGTAGCGGAGCACGCGGAAATGCTTTGACAGCTCTGGAATTTGTCCATCCCACATGTGCAGCGTTGTGCCAATGGAGTTTGAGAGGACCAGCACGGGTTTGTCGGCGGGTCCATCGAAGCGATAGGCAATACGGTATCCGTCACCGGTTGTAAAGAATGAGAGGTCTTGCATATTTTTGAATCTGCTTTCTTTTGTGAGCTGGCCTCCCGCAAGGGATGGCCAATGGTCATGGTATGAGCGTGATGAATGGCACGAGTATCACCGCCCGCGATCCGGCCACCCGCAAGGGGTGGCCCTACATCTTGGGGGAGGCGTGGGTGAGTTGTACCATGGTATTTTGTCAATGTTCATAGCAATGGATTGTGAGCTCTCACAAGCGCTAACAAAAGTATAGTACATGGTTGCTCAGAGGACAAGTAGTGACAAAAATGTGG
>JAFMRP010000351.1 GCA_017354095.1 Ktedonobacteraceae bacterium | reverse complement strand
TAACGCTGGTGGGTGATAGTTTGTTCGCGGGGGGAGCTGATGCCCTGCGCCTGCTTCCGGGATTTGTTTTTTGTGTGGCGTGGCAGCAGAGCGATCTGTTCTGGCATCTCGGCCTCAACCGGTCAGTGCAAAGCGGCAAACTGCTGCCAGTCGTCGGAGTCGCCAATACGCTCACCTGGCTGCGTGGGTTGGGCGCATCGTATTTGCTGGGCAGGCTGGTAGGCGGATTGGCCGTGCCGTCGGAGCTGGCGCTGGCGATCTTCCTGTGTGGCATTGTGACCGATATTCTCGATGGACAGATCGCCCGATACGCAGGGACGCAGAGCAGGCTGGGGCAGATCGCCGATGCTGAGGCCGATTTCTGCCTGTATCTGGCGCTCACTATCATTCTGCTCCAGAACGGCGTGCTGCCACTGTGGGTTGGATTGGTAATGCTGCTCCGCTTCGTCGTCCCGCTGGTTGCGGCCCTGCTGAGCTATTTTGCGCTGGCCCGTCCCGTGCGCTTCGGCTCAACGTCGTGGGGCAGGTATGCCGGGCTGGCGCAGTGCCTGTACTTTCTGGTGCTGCTCGCGCCGGCACCCCTGGCCGCTTTTGCACAACTTCTGCACGTCCCGCTGCTCGTCGTTACGGTATGTTTGCTTGTTGCTGCGCCCGTAGCGCAGATCGTAGGGAATGGACGTTTTTAGTCTATCTGCTTGCTATGATCACGACATAGCCGAACTTATTGCCCTGGATGGCGGCATCGGCTGCCCTGGCTAATGTTTTGGCCTGATCGAAATCAAAAGGCTCTGGAAGGTTGAGCTTTTTGAGCCGCACAAGCAGTTCCGCTCCCAGCAATTTCCCACGGATCTGCCGCACCATCTCGCGTAAGGCTTCATCGTGCGCTTCGAGCAGGTTAATGGTCAGCCCTGCCTCCGTCAGATAGCGTGTGTAGGCATCTATGGGTTGGGCATCCGCGATACAGGCAATCCACGCGAGCAGTCCCTGCAGCGCTTCTGGCACATCGCCGGATCGTGTCAGGTCGCTCAGACCCAGTTGTCCACCGGGTTTCAATACGCGCCGGAACTCCGATGCCGCTGCTGATTTGTTGGGGAATGTGCAGAAGGCGCACTCACAGATAACGGCATCAAAGGCTTCATTGGGGACTGGCAGGCATTCGGCATCGCCTTGTTGAAAGGTCACGAGATGGGTGACGCCCGCCGCTCTCGCTGCCTCTGTCGCCTTCCTGACCGCTTCTGCTCCGTACTCGATGCCCTGCACCTGGCATCCAAAGCGTTGAGCCAGCGTGATCGCGCTCAGCCCCTGTCCCGACGCGATATCCAGAACTCGTTGTGCCGGCCCCAGGTGGAGTAATGTGCCAAGATGTTCGGTCAGCCTGGTGCCGCCGGGGTGGAACGAATCGCCGAGCAAGAGCCGTGCCGCGTCGCTCTGGTAGACGGTTGCGCAGCAGGCTTTGAGCTCAGCGGCGATGGATTGGGCCTGGTTTGTGTCCATTGATTTTTGTCCTTGTTCTCGTTTCTTATATAACCTCGCGAGGTCTATGGGGAAAGGTGGCAGAGGACACAGATACGGTGCCGCTGCCTCATGGTTTTTCCCTTGTAGGTCTCATGTTTCTGCGCCAGCTTGTGGGACGATTAGAATGAAAACGTCAAAGGTTCTGGTGTGTAGGGAGTGCCGGTGCGGCGGGCCTGGTTCCGTTGACGTTCGCGAGCTTGCAGCTGGACACGTGCCTGCTCGCGATATCCCACATTGTTGTAGGCGCAGAACGGGATCTGTTTGCCATCGGGCAGCAGGATCTCTTTGCAGCACTTCATCAGGTTTTTCTGGTTGAACGTCCAGGGGTCCATGAAATCTTGCAGCATAATCATGAAGATATTTTTCGCGAATGCCTCCAGGTTCAGTCCACCGGGGATCTCGCAGGCCGCGCACGAGAGCGCGAATTGTTGGGCGGCCCTGTCAGAGCCGGGAACGACAGACGATGACCAGAGGCCCTCCAGGGCGGTCTTGATCTCTTCTGAAAGGTCGGGAGCCGCGCGATTCGTGATGTAGTCCAGGTAATCCTCCACGTTGAGCACACGAGTCAGCGGCAGGATGGTATCACCATCGTTAAGTACATAGGTGACCGAGTTGCAGGTGGGGAAGCAGCAGGGCACCGGCACAAAGTCTGAAACCATTAGCGTACCGCTGGTCTGCTCTTCCAGGGCTTTGAGGATATCGGGTATGGTCAGGCGCTGCATGGGATCGGCTTTGCCATGACGGCCAGACTGGAATGCTGGCTGGAAAGTGATGCCGCGTACGGCAGGGTGCTTCATCGCGAACGAGACAATGGCGCCCACCTCGTGCAGATTGACGAAACGATCGACAGCCGGAACCAGCACCACGTTGGCCCCGATCTCTGCCAGGCGATCCAACGCGCGGAGTTTTTGTGGCAGGATATCTGGCTCGCCGCGAAGGATGCGATAAGTTTCGGGTTCAAAGCCGTCAAACTGGAAATAGACCGACGGGTGTAGTTCAGCTAATTGTTGCAGGAACTCGTCGTCATCGGCGATGCGCTTGCCGTTAGTGTTGAGCATCACATGGCGGATATTGCGTTTTTTCGCTGCCTTCATCATCTCGATGATCTGTGGATGAATGGATGGCTCGCCGCCAGAAAACTGGACCACCTCGGGATTGCCCTCCGTCTCCACCAGATGATCCAGGATGCCCTCGACTTCTTCGAGCGTCAGGTTGAAGCCCGAGCCGGCATTGGCGAAGCAGAGCGGACAATCCATATTGCAGGCACTATTCACTTCAATGATGCCCAGGCAAGCGTGTTGCTGATGATCGGGGCAGAGGCCGCAGTCGTGGGGGCAGCCCTGTTGTATTTCCGTGGAGTAGGCGAGTGGGATGGTTCCGGGCTTGTTGAAGCGTGCCGAGGAGGTATAGGCCTGGGCATCGCCATAGACCAGGCCTTCAAACAGGCCGTGTTCAGGGCAGCGTTTGCGCATATATACTTTATTGTCACGTAGGAGTATATGCGCATCGATGACGCGGCGGCACTGTGGGCAGATGCTGCGTGTTAGTTCAAAAAAGACATAGTCGACATCTTTCTTCTGGCGTGATGGAGAAAGACGGGGTGTTGCCGGGGATGATGCAGTCGTGTCTGATGAAGGGATCGCATGTGCGGGCAGGCCTGGCTGGTTGTTCATGAGTTCTCCTTGTATAAGGCTACACGGGGAACCGGCCACCCGCAAGGGGTGGCCCTACATGTCCCGTGGGCAAGAGCGAGGTATACCACGATAATTTGTCGATCTTCATAGGGGTGGCCTTATATTTCTGTCCTTCGGCTTTTTGGTAGGGCACTATTAGTTGCTATGTATGTGCATAAAAGTGCTCTCTCATCATTATATGATAACAAATAGTGTGTATGCTTTACTAGATTCAGGCGGGGTATTGATGTGATTATCCCGCCTGAACTGTGACTTGATGATAGCCTGTAGCGCCGTTGGGGACGGTTCCTTGCTTGTGGCTTGTTTGTGTTTCTCCTGTGCCGTCTGTTGCGCGAGCGGTCAGTGTATAGCTTCCAGGTGCCGTGGGGATCCATGACCAGGTCCAGGATACCCAGGAGTCGGGTGAGAGTGGTGGCTGGAGGGTGGTGACATGCCAACTCTGGCCGTTATCGGTGCTGACTTCCACCTTTTGAATACCGCGATTGCCGGCGAACGCGATACCCCCGATTTCGACGATGTGGCCAACTGCCACATGCCCGGACGGTCGATCGATGCGGCTCGTAGTGTGGAGCGGACCATTGTACCAGCCCTGGTCCGAATACAGCCCACCGACAAATCGATCGGTCAGCTCGACGCGTGTCAGCCATTTCACGTTTTCTTCCCCGTAGCGTCCAGGGATCAGCACGCGCATGGGGAAGCCGTGGCGCTGTGGCAATTCGGATCCGTTCATGTGCCATGCCAGAAGCGGGTCAACCGCCAGCACCTCGTCCAGGGGCAGGCTGATGTTGTAGCCATCAACGCAGTAGAAGGCGATGAAGCGAGCACTGGGTCGGGGTCCGCCGTGCCGCTCCAGCAGGGTCTTGAGGGCGACTCCCTGCCAGATAGCGGTGCTCATCAGGCGGTCGCCCACGCCATTCGCGATGCACTCCAGCGTAATCGCGCGCGACGTCGAAGGCAGCTGTTGTATCTCCGCGTAGGTGTAGGAACCCGGACGATCCACCAGCCCCGTGATCTCCAGGCGCCACAGGTCGCGATTGGTTGTCGGATCGATCGGGTTTTGTGTTACCACATAGTGGAGATCGTTGGGAGTGATTGGGAACGTCACGCCGCCTGGCGAGGGAGTTTTAATGCCATCGTAGGAGGCATACTGGCCGAGGTAGCGCTGTATCAGTCCCCAGGATGCTCCCGCGCTGCCGATGCCCAGCGCTGCCACACCCAGGCGCGAAAAGAACTGGCGTTTACTCTGAACCACGTGCTTCGTCTCTTCTGACCGCTGTTTGGGTAGTAAGGCACGGTAGAGCAGGGCAAGCATGGTGTTATAGACGGCGAAGGTAGCCAGGAGGCCAAGCACAGTCGAGAGCGAAGCCCACAAGAGGGGCAGGCCGAAGAAGTTCTGGCGAAGTTCGTTCCAAAACAGGAGGACCGCCAGCAGCGTCATGGCCGCCGTTAGGGCAAGCACTATGAGCCACTCGCGGCGCGCTGGCTGGTAACCGGTTAGGGGGAGTTTGAGCCGTACCAGCGCGGCATAGAGCAGGCCGAGCAGGGTTCCGCTGCCGATCATGCCAAGCAAGGCTAGGCCCAGCGGTGTTGTTTTCGAATGGGGCGCAAAGGTTTGTAGCAATTTGATAAACGTATGGACATCGATGTGTTTGAGCACATAATCTCCGAACAACTCTACAGGCGTTGGAATGCCTGTCCATAGACGTAGTATACCCATCACTACGACCGCGATCAGGCTCGCGACCAGACCTGCGCCGAACGCGCAGAGAAGCGAAATCAGTAGTTTTGTAAGTGTGTTCAAGGTGCCTGTAGAAGAACGGGGCGTGCGGGCTGTTGGCGATGACATCATGTTATCCTTTATGGCGATTGAAATTTTGTGTGTACGTATCTATCTCTTATCACGTTTTCCCGGCCACAATTTTTCACTTTGTGGTAGCCATCTCCAACTTATGTTGGCCGCGCTATGTATGTGTTGGGAGAGGCTGTGTAGTATACCCACACAGGCAGCTATGCATACGCCGGCCAGTACCACATCGTAGACGATAAGATAGTACACGGTCCAATCTGGTTCATGGTCGAACAGGTAGTGGATCACGATGATGCAGGGGAAATACCAGGCCATCGCGATTGCCAACCCGGCTGGTTTTAGTCCGGTGCCGCGTGTCCACAATGGCTGGAGGCAGACGGCTACCCAGGGGAGCAGCGCTGTCGTATACCAGGGAAAGATGTGGGGAGAGATAGCAAAGGTTGTGCCGAGCAGGATCAGAAGTGCCGCCTCCATGCTCAGGCGTTCCCGCCAGCGGAAGTGTAGAATGCTCAGGGCCGTACCGCCAAGCAAAAGAGCTTCGATGATGTGCTCCGTCGTGGAATTGAACAAGCCGGTGTGCAGATTGATCCATGTCATAATGTGCGGCACCAGGCCGGAGTTGCGGCTATGCTCGTCCGCGTAGGTAGAAAAGAAGCCCAGGACCTGCCCATGGCCCAGGATTAGATAGGGCAAATAGCCCAGCAGAATGGTTGCCAGACAGGCCAGCAGGAGTGTCCAATCGCGGCGACGCAGTACGACCACCAGGAAGAGCAGGGGATAGATTTTCGCGAGTGTTGCCAGGCCGATGAGCAGG
>JAFMRP010001443.1 GCA_017354095.1 Ktedonobacteraceae bacterium | reverse complement strand
GCCAGGCCACAGCCGATGGTAAGGGCAGTCCTTCCATCGTCGACGGAGCTTACCTATCGGCTCCGTTTGTGTCGGTTGGACGCTCTATGCTGCATGAACATCTTGAAAAAATGCTAGAGTGGCGTGATGAGGTGCTAAAGCAGGAGGATGTCGAAGCCGTCCACAAGATGCGTGTTGCCTCGCGCCGCCTGCGCGCGGTACTCAACGCCTATCAATCTGTCTGCAAACCTAAACCGTTCAAACAAGCTTATCGCCAGGTAAAGCTGCTCGCAACGCTGCTAGGCAAAGCTCGCGATACCGATGTCATGATCATGTCTTTACAGGCTCAGTTGGAACATGCGCCTTTGGAGGAAGCGGAAGGCATACGCTGGCTAATAGATCGCCTGAGCAACTATCGCCAGCGGCATCAACAAGATCTCGCCTCATTCCTGGTGAAGTTAGATACCAACACATTGAGACAATATATCTCAGATTGTTTGCCAAAATTGGCGAATCAATCGTTCACAGTTTAAAGGAGGCGGCATTGCTCCCACAGTTTCGACTGTGGGCCTCTGCCGTAAAAAAATTATGACCACATCAAGTTCTATTGAGGATGCAAACTGGTGGGTGGATGCCCAGCCAACCAGAGAGGAATTGCTTTTGAGTGGCGGGTTGCTCGTAGAAGACTGGCCACATGCACGCCAGGTTGCCCGTCTTGCTGTTCAGCTCTTTAACGAGACACGCACCTTACACAATCTGAGCGATCAGGATAGCCGTCTGCTGGATCGAGCCGCGCTGCTACATAATACCGGCATGATGATTGAGACGCGTCGCCACCATAAGCATTCATTCCGCCTGATCAAAGAAACTCCCCTGCCCGATTTCTCGGACGTGGAGCGTTATGAAATCGCCTGTATCGCACGCTACCATCGCCGCGCTCTGCCCAGCAAAGATCACAAAGAGTTCGCCGCACTGGGCAAAGAGGCGCGCCGACGCGTCTCTATCCTTGCCTCATTTTTGCGCATTACCGACGCGCTGGATTACAGCCACGATGGCCGCGTGCTACGCCTAGCCGCCGATCCAGAACATTGCGATAAACAGACCTGGACCGTTTTGCTCTGGGCCCGTCCTCTGGCCGATCTCGACATGGAGCTAGAGCACGCCTACGAGAAAGCTGACCTCTTTGAGAAGGTGTTTAAACGTAAGGTTCATTTTGTCGTCCAGTCGTAGAGATTCCTTGTTCCTCTAGCTCTCATGCCGTCGCTGGCTATATCTCTTCCTCCGTAATCTCCATCTCGCCGCCAACCTCTGGCTCATGGTGTTCCTGGAGCATGATCGAGGCTCCACAGGCATGATCCGGGTGAATCCATAGCACCAGCCGTGGTGCATCGCGATAGGTGTACGTTACCGCATGCGCGTCCAGATAGCGACGTGTCTGTTCCAGGCTGGCCACCTCCAGCGTCATACGACAGAGACTCTCATCGCGGGCAAGTAGATAATCGCGCAGCGCGCCCGTTTCTGGCAAGCGTTGTGCGCTGTCCGCAGGATCGATGCTCTCCGGTAGCGGCATTGCCAGTTCGAAATGTTGCTCTCCTTCCCCCAGGGAGAACGCCACGAGCACGGCATCCCATCCATCTATCTCTCCAGTGTACTCCTCTGATGGCTCCAATCCATAAATACGTTGGAAGCGCTGCACAGCCTCAGCCAGGTTCTCGACCACAATCGTCGTGCTGAGCACCCTGCTCACACCTGATGGATGCTGTGGTGGAGTGGTCCAGCCTGCCAGGCGAAAACGCCGTTCTTCACCGCTACTATCATGCTGAATGAGAAAAGGATAGCGCTGTACCATGTCTGCCCGCTCAACATCGGCCCGCATCCAGCCGCGCGAACGTCCCTCACCACTTCTCAGTTCACCCGCGTTTGGTCCAATCACCTGTACTCCCCGTTCCCTCATAGCCGCACA
>JAFMRP010001442.1 GCA_017354095.1 Ktedonobacteraceae bacterium | reverse complement strand
ATCCATAGCCTGAATGGTCGTACGGAAGATGCACGCTACTTCCTGATGAGCGGCGATGTGTATCGTGCCGCCTGGCAACTGGCCAGACAGCGCAAACTCTCCAGTGGCGCGAAGCTTGCCGGCGTCGCCAGTAATCAACCAACCACCCTGCGCGCCGCCGCTGAAAAATCCTATATCGAATACCTGCGGCGTGACCGTAAAGCTTCCAATCGTGAGGATATCGTACGGCGCAAGCTTGAAGTCGCTCCCTGGCGCCTGTTTTAAAACAAAGGACCTGTTCGAGAAAAGGGAAAAAAGCATATGTTTACTCTTCGTGCGTATCAAAACCCCTATCTGCGTGTTGGCCAGACCAGTATGCAGGCCGTGCTCTCACTCAATGTCGACGCCAATGCCGCGGTCGCGCCTGCTCCGCTGGCTCTGGGCATCGCCCTGGATCGCTCTGCCTCAATGGAAGGCTCCCGCATGCGCGCAGCCCGTGATGGAGCCGTGAAAGTCGTCAACGCCCTTGACAGCAGCATCGTTTTCCTGGTGCTCGCCTTCAATGATTCCGCCCGCGTGCTTTTTGGCCCGGCTCCAGGGACGCCTGAGAATAAGCGGCGTGCCATCGCGGCGCTGCAATCCGTCTTCGCTTCCGGTGGCACGCGTATGAGTACCGCGCTCAACGCCGTTGTGGACAAATTTGCCTCCGAGCGCTCGCGAGCCGTCAAAGTGCTCTTCCTGACCGATGGCAAAAACGAAGGGGAGCCGCGTATAGCCCTGGATCGGGCAGTGGATCGCTGTACCGCCGCGCATCTGAGCATCAATGCCTGGGGTGTTGGGACCGACTGGGATGCCTCTGAACTATTGCATATGGCCGACGCAACGCATGGTATGGCCGATATTATCCCGACTCCCAACCAGGTCGAGGCCGCCTTTACCGCCGCGTTCAACGAGATGCGTAAAACAGCCATCACCAATACCCACTTGCAACTCTGGACACCTGTCGGCGTGACGGTTAAACAGGTGCAGCAGGTCTACCCCAACCTGGTAACGCTCAACCCGGAAAGGGACCCGGCCAGTCCGCGCCAGGTGCTCGTCTCACTCGGCTCCTTTGCGCCCAATGATCAACGTGAATACCTGCTCGATATCGAGATGCAGGCCTACCCACCTGGACAGCAATTCTTGATGGTGCGTCCCAGCCTGCGCTACTCCACCGGAGGAACCACACCAGTGGAAGAGAAGGGAGCACGCGAGGGCTGGGTCTTCGTGCAATGGACCGAAGAGAGCGCTCTGGCCTCACAGATCGAACAGCATATCGCGCACTATACGCACCAGGAAGAGTTGGCGCGTAACATCCAGGAGGGACAGGCCGCACTCTCCGTCGGCGACAGCGAAAAGGCGACGCGTTTGCTCGGACAGGCTCTGGAGATGAGTGAGCGCACCGGCAATCAGCGCATGACAAAGCTGCTCAGCGAACTGGTGCATCGCGACGCGAAAGGCACCGTGCGCCTCAACCAGCAGGCCGATGCCGTGGCTCGCAAAACGCTGGCAATTAATGTTGGACGCACCACGAAACTGAATGGCTAAGGCAGTGGTAGAAAGATACAGCCGATAGTCTATGAGCCGTAAACAACATCGACGAAAGAAGCAAAAAACAGCTATGTCTACACAGAGAGGACGCTCAGCAACCCCTTACTATATACCATCTACCAGTGTGCAAGCTCAAACACCCGCCCGTCCGCCCTCTGGTGGGGGCACAGCGGCAACGCGACAACAGCCGGTTCAGCGCAGCCAGGCCCGGCGCTGGCATCAAACGCTCAAAGGACAATTTCTGCTCCTGGCCAGCGCTGGTATGCTCATGGCAGTGGTACTGGCGCTTTTTACTTCGCTCTCGTTCCGCCGCGCTGCCGACGATCTGCATACCATCCCCATCGATAGCATTCCCAG
The DNA here is from genome assembly GCA_017354095.1 of Ktedonobacteraceae bacterium. Classification (GTDB taxonomy): domain Bacteria; phylum Chloroflexota; class Ktedonobacteria; order Ktedonobacterales; family Ktedonobacteraceae; genus Bu33. The sequence continues at coordinate 16 of JAFMRP010001442.1, read as the reverse complement.
CGTCAATGCCGCCCAG
>JAFMRP010001441.1 GCA_017354095.1 Ktedonobacteraceae bacterium | reverse complement strand
TCCTAGAACCGAGCGGAATATCGGACGTCTGGTGGGAAACTGGTGACACCCACTATCTTCTGAATATCTCTCTTTCCGCAATGGGGAGATATACCCAGCCAGGAGACGCAGTCCCAATAAGGGAACAAAGGTTTGAACGGGAAACCTACATCGAGAGCATCTGAATGATGTCTAAACGGGGATCATCCAAGTCTGAATGCGGAAGGTCAATGCAGACCAACCGCTATGGCAGAAGTGCCTGAAAATCAGACCAGATGACGGAGCGTCCGTAGTAGTCGGCAGGGAAACAATGACAGTGCGGGAAAGCCGCATACAAGGCCAAGGGACGCAGAGTTTTCAGTTGTAAGTATGAAAGAGGAGCACACAGTGCAAGATCCAAACGCACTTCTTACAACACTGAACAAGATGACCCTCAAGTCAGAGGTCAAGTTCGACAAACTATTCCAAAAGCTCTACAACGTCGAACTCTGGCTCCTGGCCTACCAGCGTATCGCGCCCAAACCGGGCAATATAGGAGGATTGACTCGGAAGACCACACGGACTTGCTCCTGGTCAATCTCAACGCGCTTGACGAGTGCCCGAATGATCTCTCGGCGGGTAAGCCAATCGGCTTCGTGCAGCCCATTCTTGACGCGTGCCGCAAATTCATCAAGCCGACCCAGGATCAGCGTTAACTCATGCTTGATCGTGTTAGGCGCGCGAAAAGCCCGTGCGGGATCAAAGCGGCGCGGCAGGTTGTAAGGATCGCCCTGGATCTCGTGGAAGAAGGTCCTCAGGTCAACGAGTTGTTTTTCTTTGGCATTGGCGGATAGGGGAAGGCCAACTCTCTCCTCCATACGACGACAGTAAGCAGCGGTACAAAACTCCCCCACGCTCATGTGGGTGACGGCGGCCACATATTCAGCTGCCAGCAGAGAGGTCCATTGCTGTGGACTCATCACGTCTGGATGATTCTTTGCCAACCAACGGCCTGTTCGCAGCAGCATATGAAAGTAGTGCCTTTTGACTGAAACTGCCAGATCTGAGAAACGATACCACTCAAGGCACCACTTGACCCACTCAGGAGCGATCCCACTGGTATCGGTATGCTCAGGAAGCCGTCTGAGAGTATCAGAGTAAGGGGGGAGTGCTCGTTCAATGACCCCATAGGCATTAAGTTAAGACCCAGTCGAGCCCTTCGAGGAGTAACTGAGTCAGGCAGGGCTCAGAGGCCCGTCGATTGACGCGACACCCCGATTGCATCATGCAGCGCAGTTGCGTCATGAGCCGATACAAGCGACAGGTGCCAGAGAGCACTTCCAGACACTCCAAGGCCCGCGAGCGGACGATCGCAGAGGCTTTGACCAGAGAACGCCAGGGATCATGCCAACAGCCAAACAAGAGAAGCCAATGTTGAATCACGACGGCGATCAATTTCGCGTACAGCTCGCACAACACTCGCCAGGGGTGCGCAGAGCGCCACTGATCGATTTTTACCTGGCTCTTCCACAGTTTGAAGAGCAGTTCAATCGTCCAGCGTTCTCTCAGCAGGATCAGGGCTTGGATCGGCCCCAGGCGCTTGGCCAGCGCATTGGTCACGATGAGCGTCCACTGCGCCAATTCCCATTGCAAGGGACGAACGGCCTTGCTTTTGTCTTTCGCCTCCTGGGCCAGTCGTTCCCGCCGTTGCTCAACCACCTCTTCAGGAACGCGAATCATGATCAGGCGCACCGGCAAAGGCCATCGCTGCCCCAAGCAGACGTGCAAGACCTTCACCTGTCCAATCGTGCGTGGCAGCACGGAGAGCAGATCAATCCGCTTGCCCTGTCCATCCCAGAAGACGGTGTTGGCGGATGTCGATGCTGACAAAAGTGCACTTTCTGCTCATTGAGGTAACGAAGCCGTTCCAGACTCCAATAGCCCCGATCAGCCACATACAAGCTCCCTGGCTCCAGCTTCTTCTGCG
>JAFMRP010001440.1 GCA_017354095.1 Ktedonobacteraceae bacterium | reverse complement strand
TTTTTTAATACGGGTTAAGGTGAGCGGCTGGGAAAATCCTGGTCGCTTTGTTTCACGTGAAACGCTTCTGCTGGTGCAACCACGCGATACCTCATGGGAAAAGGAGGCAGAGGGCACGTGCGGGCAACCTCAAGGGCCCCACGCCACTCCGCCTAACCCCTTGCCCCTACAGATACGGGGCCAACATTTCCGAGCAGGTCGCGTGGCTCTGCGCCAGTTACTCGATAGTGGAGAAGATTCCGGATTTGACCTCACGTGCCAGCAAGGCGATTTCGGGGGCCATCACGCGATCGTGGTCGAGTGGTAGGATGAAAGAGCGCACGCGTTCATAGGCGAGCTGGACGCCTGCGCCAGGTTTGAGGGGTTTACGGAATTCCAGCATTTGCGCCGCGCAGAGCAGTTCGATAGCTATCACCTGTTGAGCCAGTTCCAGCATACGCAGTAGTTTGTGAGCGCTGGTCACGCCCATGCTTACGAAATCCTCCATGCCGGCTGAAGTTGGGATAGAATCGATGCTGGTGGGATGGGCCAGCATTTTGATTTCATTGACCAGGGCAGCCGCGACATACTGGACGATCATGAAGCCGGAGTTGAGGCCCGCGTTAGGAGTCAGGAAAAGCGGGGCGCCTCCCTCGTCCCAGTCGTGTGGTCCCATCAGTCCGTAGGTGCGGCGTTCAGAGAAACTGGCCAGGTGAGCCAGAGAGATAGCCAGCGTATCGAGGGCAAGCGCCAGGGGTTGCCCGTGAAAATTGCCACCGCTCAGCACAGCCTGATCTTCCGGGAAGACCAGGGGATTGTCGGTAACAGCTGACAATTCACGTTCAGCGATTGTCGAGCAAAATTCCAGGGTATCGCGTACAGAGCCAAAGACCTGAGGTGCGCAGCGCAGCGTATAGGGATCCTGTACCCTGGCGCAGTTCTGGTGACTGCGGTTGATCTCGCTATCGCGCAGTAACGTGCGCAGATGGGCCGCGCTGACCTGCTGGCCGTGCTGATTGCGGCGGAGGTGGATACGTTCATCGAAGGGGATATGGCTTCCCATCAGGCCTTCGATGCTCATAGCGCAGGCAACCTCGGCCGTCATAACCAGTGACTGGATATCGCTCAGAGCGAGGAGGGCGATGGCCTCCATCAGATGGGTGCCGTTAATGAGTGCCAGTCCTTCTTTCTCGCGCAGGCTAATGGGAGAGAGACCGGCGAGACGCAGGGCTTCGGCACCCGTGCAGGTTTGTCCAGCATAGGTAGCTTCACCTTCGCCAATCAGCACCAGGGCAAGGTGAGCCAGAGGAGCAAGATCGCCGCTGGCGCCGACGGAGCCACGCGAAGGAATGAGGGGACAGACGCCAGTATTGAGCAGGTCCAGCAGTTTTTGTACAAGCTCGACGCGAACGCCAGAGTGGCCACGTGCCAGGCTGGCCGCGAGGAGGAGCATCATAGCGCGTGTGATTTCCTGGGAGAGTGGTTCGCCGACGCCAGCGGCATGGCTACGCAAGAGATTATGTTGTAGTTCCACCTGTTGTTCACGGGGGATGCGTACACTACTGAGGTGGCCGAAACCAGTTGTGACGCCATAGATTTTCTGGCCTTCGGCGGCGATCTGTTCAATGACGGCGTGTGCTGCTTGAATGCGGTTTGTGGCGTGGTCGCTCAAGGTGACGGGTGCGTGGTGGCGAGCGACCGCGACGACGTCTGAGCGTGAGAGAGGGCGTTCATCGAGTACAATGTGGTGAGTTCTATGGGTTGTCTTCTTCATTGAAGTGGATTCCTTTCTATGCTTCTTTGCTTTGTATTCTAGCATAGCATAGAGAGGCAAAGAGGGAAGCGTTTCACGTGAAACGAAAAGTGAGGCTGGTGCATATGCAGAGAGCATAGATTGGCTCTTTCTCTAGCTGTCATGAGAATGCTACACTTCTTGCAGATGGTTTTGTCTGATTGTCATTGGCAA
>JAFMRP010001439.1 GCA_017354095.1 Ktedonobacteraceae bacterium | reverse complement strand
GCAAGGGTTCGCGCTTTCACCTGCTGGAGATAATCCGCGAGTATGGACTGGAGGCGCTGGCCGTAAGTCAGGAACTGGAGGCAGCGTGCCTGGCACATGTTAGATATTATCTAGCACTAGCAGAGGAGGCAGAAGCCCACCTGTTTGTTCAGGAGCGGGGGTTCCATCAGTTGGAGCGGGAGTATGGCAATCTGCGCGCGGTCCTGCGCTGGTGCGTAGAGCAGGAAGACGGGCAGCGCAGGGAAATCACCTGGCGCCTGGCTGGAGCGCTCCATGAGTTCTGGGTGGTGTACGGCTATGTGCAGGAGGGACAGCACTTTGTTGAGCAAGCACTGGGAAGACGCGAGGGGGTCCCAGCATCCGTGCGGGCGAAAGCACTCAATGGGGCCGGAAGCTTAGCCCTGTGGCAGGGGGAGTATGGAAGAGCAGAATCGCTGTGTCAGGAGAGCCTCGAGTTGTATCGCGAGCTCCACGATCCGCGCGGGATGGCAATAGCCCTCTATCGACTGGGGTTGATTGCCTCGACACGCGGTGACTATCCCGTGGCCACTTCCCTGCTCGAGGAAAGCCTGGCGCTGTACAGGGAAGTTGGGGAAAGAGTCCGCCTCGCATTCGCGCTTGCCTTCCTTGCACTCACGACCCTGAGCTGGGCCAACCAGAGCGAGTATCCTCAGGTGCGCTCGCTTATCGAGGAGAGCCTGAGGCTCTTCCGACAGGAGGGCTATGATGGGGGAAGCGCCTGGTCGCTCTATTGCCTGGGCGTGTGGCACTTCCAGTCGGGAGCGACTGCCATGGCCCGAGCGCTCTTCGAGGAGAGCCTGACACTCTTCCGAGCGTCGCGGCAGCGTCAGAACCTCGCGCATCCACTCTATTTTCTGGGGAAGGTGACGGCTGTGCAAGGTGACCTGCCGACGGCACTTTCCTTCTACCAGCAGGCCCTGGCCCTGTTCCAGGAATTGGGCGATCCGCGGAGCTGCGCTGCCTGTCTGGAGAGCTGGGGAGGAGTAGTCGCGCGGCAGGGAGACACCCGCTGGGCTGCACAACTGTTGGGAACAGCGGAGATGCTGCGCGAGGCGAGCGGCTCTTTCTATCTTTTCACCCTCATCACTACTCCGAATGAGCGTGCGGACACTGAGCGGATGCGTGCCCGTGTCCGGGCCGAGATTGGGGAGCAGGCCTTTGCCCAGGCCCAAGCCCAGGGTCGAGCGATGGCACCAGAGCAAGCGTTAGCAGTAGGGCAACCCTCCATGCCCGCCAGTCACCCAAATGCTCCTGCCTGGACTGATCGTCAACAGGGTCCTGCCCCGGCCTCGCTGGGCCAGCTGACCAAACGTGAAGTGGAGGTGCTGCGGCTGGTGGTACATGGGCTGACCGATGCCCAGGTCGCCCAAATCCTGGTCGTCAGTCCGCGCACCGTCAATGCCCACCTGCGCTCCATCTATAGCAAACTGGGGATCACCTCGCGCCATGCCGCGACCCTCTTTGCCCTTGAACACCACCTCATCTAGCTTCCTCCTGCTCCGCCCACACAGTTAGTTGAGCAGCCTCAACCCGATCACCGCGAGAATCACACCGGCGATACAAAACAATCTCCGTAGACGTCTGGCCTTGTGAAAGAATATCATACTGACAATTACAGTTCCAGTCGTCCCAACTCCTGACCAGACAGCATAGGCGATTGCTAGCGGAATCGTCTCCATTGCGCTCATCAACAGGCGGAAACTGATGAGAAACCCGCAATAAACATGACAGAGTTATACCGGGTTTCTTTTGTCGCAGTGCTCTTCTGACATTTGCCTCAACGCTGTGAATTTCGTCGGCGGACTAATAGGTCCAGTCAGTCCATTTGGGCTATTTTGCTATTCCGACTTTCGTATGGTCGGCGACGAGGTCACCCTCGTCACCGCCAATCCCAAACTGTACGTGAACGTTTCCCTTCATACAGC
>JAFMRP010000350.1 GCA_017354095.1 Ktedonobacteraceae bacterium | reverse complement strand
GTGCGCCTTATGGAGCACCACCTGCTCCTGGCAGCGCTCCCCCTCCGGCTGCTCCATCAGCTGTTCCCCGCTCGCCAGGCGTTGGAACTGGTTTTGGCCGCCGCATGGATCACCGGGTGACCAACGTCAGCTTCCAGCGCGACGAATCCACGCGCCAGCTGCTGGTGCTGCGCTATGATACGGCGGCCAACCTGGAGGCACGTGGCATCACACTACTTCGTACGAGCGAAGACCGCGTTATGCAAGCCAATCCTTTTCCGGGCAACGATAACGGCTGCCCACCGCCTCCCGGCTGGAGCGGTTTTTGACCTATCCGGCAATCGCTCATGGCAATGAAACACCCAGAAGCGATTGCCCCCTCTGACGTTTTACCGTACGGGGCGACAGTAACAGAGAAAGAAAAAGATCTCCCATGACACAATCCGCGTACTCTTTACAGAACGAACAGTTTTCGCCGGAGGCATTCCAGGTCGCGAGCGCTTATCAACTGGGCGAACCACAAGAAGCATTTCACGTCAAACATACAGTAACCACTGTCGCCTGGGGCATAGGCACTGCGGTAGGTGGTGCCACTATGATCTTTAGCGCCCTGCAAACAATTGGGAGTACAGGTGAGGGACCAGGCTTCATACTGGTACTTGCGATGGGCATACTCTTATTAATCCTGAGTATTCTCACCTGGCTTTTGCCCCTGTTCTATCGTTCATGGCATATCTACGTTTGCAGTAACGGCTTCCTCTTTATGCATGGTCAGCAGATTGAGGTCTCTCGCTGGGACCAGATCGAAGCCATATGGCAACGCATGAAGATTGACCATAGGAACGGCACCAATACAATAACTTCCTATAAATACACAATACGCAGGCAAGATGGCGCCCAGATTGTCCTGACCAGTCGTTTCCGAAATATAGCAAGGTTTGGGCAGCGCCTCAGGCAGGAGGTCACGAACTGCTTGCTGCCCAGAGCTATCGATGAGTATAACGCGGGCCAGACGCTGACTTTCGGGCCACTCAGCATCAACAGCGCTGGTATCAGCAACGGTAAAAACCTCCTGCCCTGGCAACAAATCAAAAGTGTTGATGAGAAAGACAGCACTCTATGGATCAAGAAAGCGGGCAAATGGTTGGACTGGGCAAACATCCAGATTGCCAAAATCCCCAATTTCTGTGTTTTTATGGCCCTGGTACGTCACGTGCAGAGCACCAGCTGCCGGGCAGCTATCAATAGGCGACACTATGCCGCAGCGCTAGTGTAGCGGTTGCACGCTTACAGCATCGCAATCGGCGCGTCCCTCCTGGCAGACCAGCCCAACAGCGCCATTTAGCAGCGGTGCATCCTCGTCGCGCAGGTCAAAAAGCGGCTGTTCATCCACAAAAGCCTGAATACGGTTGCCCTCGACGCACAGCTTCAGATCATAAGCACGATCCAGTTCCCAGGGAATAGTCGCCTGTGCCAGAAACCGCTCGCCATCCAGCTCTTTGATCAGCCGCGCCCACCCATCGCTCGTGATAAGTAAGGCATAGTAGCGGCGCATACCCTGCACCCTGGCAGCAAGACCGCAGGCCTCGACCATGTGGGGCGTCACAGCTGCCCTGACGCTGTAGTCCGTCCATTCGCGTGTGCCCTGGCTGACCAGGCCGCGACCATAATTCTGCACCGTGCGCAGCCCATTGATCCACTTGGCCTTAAATTGGTCCACGCCGTTCACCCAGGCCCGATGCCACATATCACTACCTGCCTGCGGGCGCTCAAAGGTCACATCAGGCGCACCTTCCCAGGTCAGGCTATCCAGGTAGACGCAGCCGTTGCTCTGCCGCTCAGCGCTGAGCATGAGACCGATCTCCGCGATGGGCTCGCCAGCCGTATCAGGTATGCGCCAGTGGCAGCGCTGCTCTTGCTGAGCCATCAACACATACTCCGGCCCCCAGATCGTCACCAGGCTATTTCCCGCACCATAGGCACGGATAAATAGCCGGCAGGTTACCGGCTGCTCGTTATGCTGGTCAGCGCTCAGAAGCACCGTTACCGTCTGCCCAGAATAGAGCGTCGGCGAGGCCAGCAGGCTATATCCCGGCATAGTAAGCGCTTCGGGTGGAATAAAGGTTGGCGTAGTAACGCTCACCGGTTGATCCTGACTCAATTGGCGATAGCGGATGGCCAGGCAGCGCTCTCCCGAGGCGCCGGGGTGTCCAACATTCGCCAGCATAGCCTGGCCACCATCCTGGTCCAGGTGAAAGCCCTGCACCGATCCGGGCAGCGAGAAGTGGAAGCGTGCGCCCCCTTTCGGCTCTGTGAGTGGCAGGCCGGCCAGGGTATAGCCAGCACGCGCCACGTGATAGGTCTCATTGACCGCGTCGGTGATGGCGCGACCGCCATCCGCGGTCGGCAGGTAGAGCCGGTCGGCCAGCGGGCCGCGCCAGTCCGGGCCACCCTCCAGGCCACGCAGACCATTCTTAATCCCCAGCAGACAGCCCACATTCCCTGAATTACAATCGGTATCCCAACCGCAGGTATTGACGATCATCAGTGACTTCTGGAAGTCATCATCACCATAGAGCAGCGCCAGTATAATCAGAGCGTGATTGGGAATGACATGACAGTTGCCGCCGTAGCGATCATAGCCGTAGTGGCGCGCAATCAATTCACGCGCCTTGCGCCAGTCTGGCTCCTGCCGATGCCAGGCGCGAATATCCCGGATCATGCGCGATACCAGCGAATCTTCTGGAATAACGCTCAGACCAATATCCAATAACGTTTGCAGGTCAGATTCGCCAAAGGCAGCCGCCTCCATCGCCGCAATGACCTGTGCCGCATAAATAGCCTCACCATCATGGCTGACACTACCGGCACGACGCGCGAAATCGGCTGCCAGCGCGGGATCGCCCGCAGCCACCATGCCCCAGCCATCAATAAAGATCTGCGCGCCGATCTGTTCCGCTACAACCTGCCCATTCAAGGCTATCGAGCCGCTTTCAGGAGCTTTGATACCGGCTTTCAGGCGCAGGAATGCCGTATGCTCGGTAGAGTTGCCCAGTCCACCCCACCAGAGAATAGTACGTCCTTCGATGATATAGTTCAGCCACGTCTGGCCAACCTGAGCGGCGGTTAGATCACGCGGATAGCCATAGTCGGGCAGCGCACGTAAAAATGTGAAGGTACCGGAGAGATCATCGTCAGTGACGATTAACGGTACCCCGACTCTGTCATGCACGTAGTAGTCTATCTCGCCCAGCTCGCGCGTGATGCGCTCATAGTCCCAGCCCTCAAAGGGCCTTCCCAGGTAGACGCCAATCATTTTTCCCAGCACGCCCGCGTAGACACGCTCGATATAATCAGCCGGAAGTTGCTTGCCAACCATGTACAAATTCTCCTTTTACAACGGATAAGGGTTTTATTATGTCATCTTCGGGGATCACTCATCAAGCTAATATATAAAATTTTGCATCAAAAGCGGACGCTCGGGAACTCGTCTAAAAATTTCTTGAGCAGACTCTGATAATTTTGCATTGGGCGTTGAGAGCGCTTTGATATACGGTGATATATACTCTGTAGAAAACGGGGCTGCTAATTCCTGTCGCCAGTAACGAAGGAGTGAATTATGCGACTTGTGCTATCAGGTACCGGATTACTTGTCTTTCCTGCACTCTTCATGCTGCTGCTCTCCACCGGACATATCCTCGCCCTCCTCGCCGATATCGTCGTCTTACTGCTTTTCAGCAACTGCCTTGAGAATTGCATGCAAGCCCGGGAACGTTCACGCCATCATATCGAGCAAATTGACAAACAATAGCCTGCCCGCTCTCTGATGAGAGGGCAGGCTATTACCCACGATAAAGCGAACCACTGTTTGCTTACTGAGCGAGATCGACCAGTTGCTGAATGCTGCCACGGATCGGGGCGCGCTGGAACTGGCGGTCCTGAGGGAAAACGCGCACCGGCAGACCGGGGATGGGACGCATTGAGATATTCGCCGCGATCCTGCTATTGGGCACGATGGCGAGCCGGTAGTGCTGGAGCAGCATCGCGATGACCACTTTCAGCTCCTGCGTGGCGAAAGCGGCACCGATACACATGTGACGCCCGGCGCTGAAGGGCAGGTACTCGTAGGGCGAACGATCGAGCGTGGCCCAGCGCTCAGGCTTGAAACGATCAGGCTCCTCATACAGTTGCGGCAGGCGGTGAGTGACAAACTCGCTGTAGACGACATTGGCGCCTTTGGGCAGTTCGAAACCACCAAGCTCACATGGCGTGCTCGTGGCCCGCGTACCGATGGCAGCTGGAGGCAAGAGGCGCAGGCCCTCCTTGACCACGCTATCGAGCAGAGGTAGTTGTTTGAGCTGCTCAATCGTGGGAGCCTCCCCATGCAGCACATCGCTCAGCTCATCAAGCAGATCGGCTTGAACGCGTGGATGCTGATCAAGCAGGAAGATTATCCAGGCCAGCGTGTTGGCAGTAGTCTCGTGACCGGCAACGAACAGGGTAATCGCGTGCCCCATCAGCTCTTCATCGCTCAGTTGCACTCCCCCCTCGTCATACGCGTGGACCAGCGCAGCCAGCACATCGGTCGCCTCCGACTGCTGCCGCTTTTGCGCGATCAACGAGCGCATCATGGCTTCCATTTCTCCAACAATGCCCAGCACACGATGATAAGGCGTCCCCGGTATATTGACGGGTGCGATCATTACAAGCAGCATTGAGCGCGTCATGCGCAACAGGAGTTTTCCCATGCGCTCGACACCTGTCTCATCGTAGAGGCCAAAGAGTGTCTTGACCGCGATGCGCTGTGTCAATAACTTCATTTCAGTGGCAGCATCGATCTCGGTCCTTCCCTGCCAGCTATCGAGCATGCTCTGTGTGAGCATTACCATATCATCGCGATAATGCGTAACCTGCTGCCTGTGGAAGGCTGGCTGCATCAGGCGACGATGTTGCCGGTGTTTCTCGCCATTCATGGTTGGCAGATTATTCTGCATAAGCCGCCCGAACGCCGTGTCGTCCGAAAATTTGAACGGGCCCGCATCATTCCTGAAGAGATCAGGATCAGAAAGCAGGCGAAAGTTCAGAGCGGGTCCAAAGGCCACAACATTCGAGGGATCGCCCTGCGCCAGCGCGACCACGTCACCGTAGGTGTCATGCAGCCAGCGCAAGTACGCGAAGGGATTGAGGTACATCTTGAGAATGTTTGCCCGCCAGCCAAGACCCGGCAGGCCACGCGGGCCGGGAATAGTCTGCGGTGCAGTCGTAGCGGTTGTCATAGCACACCTCCAGAGATCGCGCCTGAACTCGCTTCAGGCAGCGATGCTTGACGATAACGATCTCGTGCATTACACGCAAATTGTTATCATATTGTCCGTCCCGGCATATACAAAAAGGGCCGGGACCTGCCGACCAGGCTTCCCGGCGCTCCTAAGCATTGAAAAATTCTTTAAGCCTTATATTCTTGCATAAGCTGCTCACAGTAGTCGCATACCTGCTCCAGCATCTGCGTCAACCTGGGCCTCACCACCTCCTGTAAGGTTGCCCGCGCGGGCGGTTCCGGCGGCTCGAAGGCATCGCTCACAGTCTGGGCCAGGGCCTCCGCTTTCTTCTCAAGCGACACCTGGTCCTCCTCTGCGATCATCGGATCGGCGAGGCAAAAACCAGTTACAGTCGCCGTGAACGCGTACATCTGCGCAGGAAGATCTCGATCAGAACGCAGCAGCCCCAGATCCCGCAGGGTCGTAAAAAATTCCTGCGATGGGGCAATGCGCTGTGTCTGTAATGCCGTGCTGCTCCGCGAGAACTTGCCCAGCAGCTCGCTATCCCCGGTGAACAGGGCGCGGGCCAGCGGGCGTCGCATGAC
>JAFMRP010001438.1 GCA_017354095.1 Ktedonobacteraceae bacterium | reverse complement strand
CTGGAAACTCCCAGCATCAAAGCCCTGTCGCTCTTTTGCCTGCCACTTGTGATCTATACTGGACCCAGAAATGTGGCTCTCCCGCAACTCCCGTGCTTCGTTATGCGGCATGCAGAAAGCGCTGGCGTAACAACTCAAAATTGCCCCGACCATACAGCGAGCGCTTGATATACTTGAGCTTCGTGATCAACCCTTCAACAGGGCCATTGCTGTAGGGCAAGCTGAGAGCAGCTTTGACCGCCGCATACTCTTTTTGTAACCCTTCGGCAAAGGTTTGCACATCGGGTATTCCGCTTTGCAAACCGGCTTCCAACCAGGAATCGAGGTGCTCTACTTGCCGATGTTGCACCATGGCGACGAAACGTTGGGCTAAAGTGTGGGCGAGATGAACCGCTCGTTCCTGGCAAATGAAGGAGAGAAGCTGTTGCTCCCGATCATTCAAGTGCTCAGGATTCCTCAACAGAAGCCAAACCAGACGACGAGGTGAGGGTAGAGGCTCCTCAAGCAAGAGATTGCAGGTTGCTGTTGTCGGAGGGTTCTGGTCTCCCTGGTTCTGTATCCTTTCCTTGGCGGGTTGTGGCAATGGGGAGAGTTGGAACAAATGGCGGCGGACTTTGGCTCGCTCCGAAGAATGGTGTCCGGGTTGTTGGAGATATTCTCTGAGCCAGATATTCACCATCTTGTATCCGCCGGTAAATCCTCGCCCCTGTAGTTCTCTCCAGAGCGCACTGGCATTCTCATTTCCCTCCTGGACTCGTTGCTTGAGATAAGGAAGGTAGAGTGTCAGATGGCCGGTGTTGCGTGGGCTCGGAACGCGCTCGGGAAAAGCCCCAGCATGGACAAACTTGCTTACGGTCGTCGGACTCATATGCAGTTGGGCTGCAATCGCTGTGAAACTTTTTCCTTGGTCCCAGAGGGCCATGACTTCCTCATACCGAGCGAGCCGACGGGCGCGCGACGCCTGAGAAGCCGCTACTTCACTGCTGCTACGCACTTTCTTGTACCGTGGGCGAATGCTGACACCTGAGTCGATCTGACGCTGTTTCAACCTCGCATACTCCCGCCCCAAAACCCGTTCTAAGACCTCTCGCCAGTTCTTGAGCACATGCCAACGATCCACAATCTGCTGGGCTTCTGGCGCGCCTTCTCTGGCTCCTTGCGCGTAATCGCCGGAACGGTCACGGCTGATCCATTGGACGCCAGGGTGAGTTTTCAGCCAAGCTGCTAACGCTTCGGAAGTGCGCTCCGGTAAGAGATCAATGGGCTGGTGGGTGCTCAAATCTACCAGGATGGTTCCGTAAGTGCTCCCACGGCGAAAAGCAAAATCATCCACACCCAGCAGAGCTGGCCCAGAAGATGATGGGGCTTCAGTGCCTTTGGCTAAGCGCAACAGCGTATCAGGGCTGGTTGCCATCCCAATCTGGCTCAGCAACCGTCCTCCCGCCTCTCCGCTCAACGCGATGGCAAACAAGGTGAAGGTAGCGGTCAAACGGGTTGTTCTTTGACTATACAGTGGGACAACCTCTGGAAGCCGTTCGACAAACGTTTTTCGCGAGCAGCCCTGGTTCTGGCAGCGAAAGCGCCGAGCGCGCAAGTGGAGGCGCACGCTATACCCACTGACGGGTAAATCTTGAGGGGAACGAAGGTAATAGCTGTGAATGTGCTGCGATGATTCTCCACAAGTGGGACACCTAGCGGTCAAAGATGTCGAAACAGCCTCCACGACCAGCATGTTTTCCCCTAGCTCAAGAACTCTCTCCACAACAATCCCAGCCCAGGAAACAGGCAAACGAAACAAACTCTTTCACTCCTTCTGCTTGGTAAGAAAGAAGATTCCCTCTTCTCTCTTTCTCTACGAAGCAGAGTTGTATCTCTCAGCACGGGAGTTGCGGGAGAGCCATCTTTCTGGGTCAAGTCCAGTTTTGCATTTGAGCAAATGACTGCTGTCTCA
>JAFMRP010001437.1 GCA_017354095.1 Ktedonobacteraceae bacterium | reverse complement strand
TACCGGCGCTGCCTGCGTTTCTCGTCCTTGCCTGCTCTCGATAGCTACTTGCATACTGTCAGAATCTATTCCCACACCCTTCAGCACCTTGCTCACAAGCCCATCTCGGCTGGTTAAAGAGGCTAATCCCAACAGCATATGCTCTGGCCCTACTCTTTGGGCCAGAAACCGGGCTTCGTCCCGTGCAATCTCTAACGCTTTCCGGGCTTCTGGCGTGAATGGATAGACCGCCAGAAGCGTCTTATCCAGCTCTCGGCTCTGTAAATCTCTCTCGATTGAAGCAATTGAAACATATAACCCTTCTTCACTGATTTCATCGATCACTGCTTCAGCCTCTTGTTCGGATTCGCCAGTCTTCTCGGCCAGTGCGCGCCGTGTGGCCGCTCGCAGTTCGTCCAGGTCCACACCTAGCCCTTTCAACAAACCAGCCTCGATCCCTTCATCTTCATGCACCAGCATCAGCAGCAGATGTCCCGTGCCAATAAAGGGATGATAGAGCCGCCGTGCTTCGTTTGAAGCCAGCTCAATGATGTTCTGCAGGAGTGGCTGCAGTGTGATGTCGCCCGTTGCGACCCTATTGCCGCGCCCGGAACTCCGCTCGAAGACATCGCGCATCTCCGCCAGCCTGACCCCCATCTCGCCCAGCACCTTCGCGGCAACTCCTCCTCCTTCTCCTACCAGACCCATCAACAGGTGGCTCCCACCGATATAGCCGTCCTGGCGATGCCGTACCTCTTCGTGTGCCAGGCTCCATGCCTTCCTTGCTTGCCTGGTGAAGCGTTGGATATATCCCTGGTTGGTTGTCTGCAGCGTCGTTACCCTCTCCAGATGCAGAAGTGTCCAAAAATACAGGAATGGTGGTACCCCTAGATCTTGTAGTATCTTTACTGCACTACCCTCTGGTACATTAATTAAGCCTAGCAACAGATCCTCGGTGCCGATAGAGAAGAGCGGGTGATGCCAGTTAGTATCGTTCTCTTTCCTGTTCGCGAATGGTGCCATTCCGGTTTCGATCTGGATATGCACGATGTTGTCGCCCCGCCCTTTGGCCTCTTCAACCGCCTCGCGTACCTTCTCCAGCGTTACACCCAGCGACTTCAGACGCTCTGATAGCTCAGTGCTTTGCAAAATTTTTAGCGCTTCGCTCTCCTGCATATATTGCGTTCCCAGCAGCGGATATTCGGTGCGGGGATGCCTGCTATCGGCCACTTTCACGGCCATCTCAATTACCATATCGGCGTGTGCTGTCAATCCCATTTCACCCTGCACGATGTCGTTGCCGCGCCCTTTCGCTTCTTCAACCGCCTGACGTACCTTTTCCAGTGTCACGTCCAGCGACGCCAGTACTCTCGCGGCGGCGCTCTCGCCTTCGCGAATCAGGCCCAGTAGCAGGTGCTCGCTGCCGATGGCGTTGTGCCGGAAATACCGGGCTTCCTCTTGTGCCAGCTCCAACACCTTCCTGGCTCGTGCAGTAAACTTATCCCAAAAACGTTCCCTGTTGTCCATGCGAGTTCCCTCACCTTCCGCCAGAAAATAGCAAATACATCGCTTCTTTCGATTTTTGTCAGGTTACATTACAAAATGCCCTACTTTATCCTGCTATACTATATATCAATGTGCGGCTTTTTTACAATGCGTTCTGCCAATTAGAAAACACGTATGCAGGCTCTGCACGCCGATCTGCGGCTCGCAAGATATCCGAAGCGCAAGCGGCCTCTCACAGACCTCATCCGCTCAGGGCGAGTATCATGGGCCGCTCTCGGTTCGTATAGATAGCGTGAAAGAGACACAAGCCAGATACAAGCACAATGAGAGTGAAAGGAACACCATGTCAAACTCAACGTTCGATGATACCACCCGACCAGCTCTGACGAAGGTAGAAGCACAGTCCGATGCCGACACGGCGATAGCTGCGTTCGTCAGCGAGCTTCAACAGGGGTGGGACCAACGCG
>JAFMRP010001436.1 GCA_017354095.1 Ktedonobacteraceae bacterium | reverse complement strand
CTTGCCGGGGTTCGGGGTGTCCCCGAAATTTCCCTTTTTCTTTTTTGCGAGCCGCCGAAGGCGGCGAGGAGAGTGGACACATACGGGACTGCTTCCCATCCACCGCTGGGAAGCGACCCAATCCTACTGGAAAAGCTGCACAATATAGTACAACGCAGCCAGCACCAGGCAAAGGCAAAAAATGATAACCCCGGCGCGCGAAGCACGGTACGAAGTCCGCACAAAGCCTGGATGAACGCCCGACCAGGCACCGCGTATCCCCACCAGCACAATACCGCCAAGGAAAACGAAATCCAGTATCCTGACGCCAATCGCGCCACTGAACGCCCCAAACGTCACAGCAACAGCGCCAAACACCAGCAGCGCTCCCAGAATTTCCAGGGCCGCCATGCCCATAAACAACCCCTCGTCAAAAGAAAGCCTTACCAGCCTGGGCGTCATCAGCAAAATAATAACCAGTCCGGCAATATAGCCAACAATACTGCCCAGAGTCCACAAAAAGCTCGACATAATAACAATTATTCCTATCCCGATAATTAGATTTCTCTATTGTCTAGATATTCTACGACTTACCCGACAGAAAAGTTAACCCGGGTCGCACCAACCACCAGGGCAAGTAGATATTTTATCCCGGTTGTGCTACAGTGTACGAGAAGACAAATACGCGAGGAGCAAGCTCAATGGCTGAACTGGTGTGGCCACACAAACGTCCCCTTTCCGAGATTCAGACCGAGCGCAGCCCCACCCCTCAGATCATCGCCAGCCACCACTACCCCGCCCGGCAGTGCTCCCCAGAGCACAAACACACCCCCTGGATGAACCGCCTGATCCAGGCTGAGCGCAGCACCGCCCTCTACGCGCTCCTACCCGAATTCCGTGGCTCAATCGATCTCATTTACATCGATCCCCCCTTTATGACCGGCAGAACCTTCACCACCGGCAACCAGGTCGCCTACCACGATCATTGGAACAATAATATCGATCTCTATCTTGATTGGCTATATGAGACTCTGGCGCTGCTCCATGCCCTGCTGACGCCCAATGGTAGCCTGTACGTGCATCTGGACTGGCGCGCTACACACTACGCCAAATTGCTCCTCGACGAAATTTTTGGCGGCAGCCCGCACAAAAATGGTCCCGGCTTTAAAAATGAAATCATCTGGCACTACCAGTCCGGTGGACACGCTCACCGCTACTACGCCCGCAAACATGACACAATCCTGCTCTACACCAAATCAGCACGCTACTGCTTCCACGGCGAACGCGTTGCTGTCAGTCGCGGAGCACAGCGGCGCAACCATATGCGCAAAAAAGTCGATGGCGCCGGCAAGGTCTCCTGGACTATTCGCTCGGGTAGCCGCGTCTACACCTACCACGAAGACTCTCCAATGCTGCTCTCAGACGTCTGGAGCGATATCAGCCACCTGCACCAGAAAGATCCTGAACGCACCGGCTACGCGACACAAAAACCCATCGCGCTCCTCGAACGGCTCATTCTGGCCTCGTCAGAAGAACATGACCTGGTACTCGACTGTTTCTGCGGTAGCGGCGTTACTCCCATTGCCGCCGAACAACTCAAACGGCGCTGGATCGCTTGCGACAGCAGCAAACTGGCCATCACCACAACCTGCGAGCGCCTGCAAACCCTCCCCCACCTGCAGCCATTCGCACTCCAACATATCATATCCATACCACCATAGGGAGAAAACATGCTAGACCTGCTGAACCAACTCTTTCAACGCGTGCATACCTACATGCGCGAAGAACGCTTTGACCGCCACGCCGCCTATCGAGCATACGCGGGACATACGACGATGGCCTTCGACTATGAGGCGGAAAATATCATCATTCACGGCCTGGAGGAGAGCGGAATGGCCTTTGAGGTCATCACGGAGGAGCGCGATACCTTCCGCACTGCACCCAATCCTACCCACCGCATCGTCATCGATCCC
>JAFMRP010001435.1 GCA_017354095.1 Ktedonobacteraceae bacterium | reverse complement strand
ACTAAGACACGGTCCGCCTGTCAACCCCTCCAGGCCCTCTCGCTCTTTCATTTAAAAGTAGAGTAGGGGCCGGTCGCCCATTGCTGGGTCGCCCGTACCCCCCTCTCCGAACCGTGCGTGCGACTTGTCACCGCACACGGCTCTCCACTTTGTCTGAGTACTGACTTTTGAGTTGTCGGGACAGCATCAGCACATCCCACTTTCCTCTTCAGTCTTCTTCAGACTCCGCTGGCTCACTTCCCCCCAAACAGAGCTGGTTTCGTCTGTGTTCCCACAGCTTATCCCTCTGCTGATACTGCTCAATGCAGTCTGCACAAGCCATGACAGCCGTACGTTGGGTAATAGTGAGCCTCCGTCACCATGCAGGGAGCTTCCCTGTTGAGGTGATCCCGCATTTTCAGCAGAAACGAGATCGAGCGTGCTCCAGGTCTTCCGTTCGTCCCTCATCCCTCGTAAAAAGGGTCTGCCAGAAGAGTTGGATAGAGCAGCAGAGATGCATTGCCACCCTATCTTCTGGTCCAGCGTTTCAGTCATCTTTCGCTGGTGTCCGCAAAGAGACCAGGGGGACTGGAATTCAGCCAATCCAGGTTTGACCATACACGCCTTGCACTGACTACTCGGAGCGTTGATGACTTGCTCGTACGTAGCCTTTGACCCCAACATGCTACACTCCCCTTTCCCTTTCAGGATTTCAGCCAGATGGCAAGGATGAGTTGGGTGTGCACAGGGCTTTCCAACAGCCCTGATATCTTCCGATACACTCCTTTTCTGCCGCTTATGCGGCGCACCACCTCGTTGCGCAATCCGTGGGATATTCCAGGTGGGCACATAACTGATGTACTTCGTCAGCGTCGGAAGAAGGGGTGTGGGGAGGCTGAAAAGAAGACGTCGGTCCTTCTTCTGCCGGGAAATACAGTTCAGTCGTGAAATAAGCATCCAGCGGATACGGTCCTTTCGAAAGGAAAAAGGCATGTGGCCCTGCCTGGGTATGGGGATGATAGAGACAGATCCGCACTGCAACGGTGGTGCAACAACTCAGTTGGAGATCCTCAGTGCTAAGCCGTGAAGCAATCTGGCTTAAACTCACCAATTCAATTTGAGAGACCTTGGGTGTACTATCCTGGGCCATACTATTTCCCTCTTCACATTGTTCTCGCTTGAAAATGAGCAATAAAGACAGGAACGTTTCATGCTGCAGTATACCACAGTATTGGTGGCCTCAAGAGGAAGATCCGTGGAAGCCTCGACAAAAAGCTCCCCGACGGTAAGAGAAAAGCAGGATTGATGCTGTGCTGCATTCCTCAGTTGAGGGAATATGCTGCTCAAAACCTCTCAGTCATTTCCAGCAGGTGCGCGGGAGGTCCCATACGTGGCAAGCCAGTTGACTGACTGCTCGTGAAGAAACTGACCGAAGGGATGCTTGAGACATAGTGTTCGGATCTCCTGCAAACAGTGACGAGTTGAGAAGAGCCGTCAAACGGAACATGCGCAGGGCAATCAGCGGCGAGCCTGACTACCAATCATAGATGGCCCTGAAATAATCTCAGACATTCCTCTCTCAAAACATCAGGATAAAGCTCAAGCTTTGGGGTGCCTCTCTCCAAGATATACGCCGCCCGAACGGCTAGTTGTCGCCAACTCTGGCTGTTTTCTTTGCGGAGAGAGGCATGGTGGATGGCATCTGGCTGATTGACCCCATAGATGATCCCAGCCATCTTCGCGAAAATGGCGGCAGCGGCGCACATAGGACAGGGTTCACACGTGGCGTAGAGGTAGCCATCTTGGAGATATCGGCTCGTCACCTGAGCAGCAGCCTCTCTGATGCGAGCAGCTCTGCATGCGCGGTGAGATCAAAGGTGCGATGTAACGACGTATGCTTCACCGCCAGGATCTTGTCCTTGACAACCACGAACGCAGCAAGCGCATACGCTCCTTGAGCAGCCGCGTTCTTTG
>JAFMRP010001434.1 GCA_017354095.1 Ktedonobacteraceae bacterium | reverse complement strand
TTGGGATCGCGCTCCAGGGCCTTCTGAATGACCAGGTCCAGCCCGGCTGGTACATCGGAACTGAGCGACAGCAGCGAGGGGACACGCCAGGTGAGATGCTGGCTGGCTATGACGAAAGGATCGCTGCCGGTAAAGGGCAGTTGCCCGGTGAGCAATTCAAAGGCGAGTATCCCCAGTGCATACACATCCGCCTGCGCGCTCGGCGGCGCACCCCGCACGATCTCTGGCGCGATATGCTCCGGGCTATAGAGGAAGGAGCCGTTGATATTCAACAGGTGGGCCTCTGGCCGATTGGCGCTGCTGATACCGCGCATGGCCAGCATCTGGGCCAGCCCGAAGCCTGTCATATGTACTATCTGCTCATTGGAAAGCAAAATATTGGCGGAGCGCAGTGTGCCATGTATGACGCCCTGCTCGTGCGCGTGATCCAACCCGGACGCGACCTGGCGCAGCAGGTTCAACGTCTGTTCGGGGGTGCAGCGCCTCTGCTGCCTGAGCACGCTGGTGAGAGAAGTCTCCTCCACATAGGGTGTGACCAGAAAGGGGCTGCTAAAATATTCACCAAAGTTGAGGGTGGGCAGGATCGCCGGGTGGTTGAGATGGATCAGCCCGCCGGCCACCTGTGAGAAGCGGGCAAAGAAATAATCACGCGCATTGTCGCTATACTCAGGCGAGATCCGGAAGAAGGTCAACATGACTGGAAGGCGCTGGGTCTGCTGCTCGGCAAGATAGACGACACTGAGATTTCCCTGGCCTAAGAGGCGCGTAATATGATAATTGCGTACCGTTGTTCCAATCAGTTGATCAACAGTGCCCGACATTGGATACATATGCTATCAACCTCCGGGGGCATTACTCACTCCCCATGGCGAGAGAGCAGCGCTTCGCCTTCCTGATGAAATAGTGTATACACTGTATCACCGGTAACCAATCTGTGACAAATAAAACAGGACTTGTGGGTACTACTGGTTTTGCGCGCCACCTCAGGCCGTCTGGACAAGAGGGCAGCGCGCAAAAATGTGCTAACTGGCGAATTCTGCCAGCAGGGTTGCGGCCAGCTTGATGTGCAGCATATAGTCGTCGAGGCTCACATTTTCATTGGGCGAGTGAACACGCGAATTGGCGTTTCCCACGCCCGCACCATTGACGATCGGAATGCCATAGCGCATACAGAGCTGCTCGACCGGCCCTGTCCCGGCGGCGCGCGGCAGCATCCGTGGCTCTCGACCATATACACGGCGCACCGCGCGCTGCGCGGCCTCCATCAAGGGCGTATCAACGGGGCTCTGCGCCGGAAACTCGCCCTGCTCCGTCTCTTCGACCTCTACATCGTCGAAGCCCTGGTCGCGCAAATATTTGCGCAACTGCACCAGGATTTTGTCCGGGTTCTGATCGGGTACCAGGCGGAAATCAAGCTTTGCTCCGGCGCGGGCGGGCAGGATGGTCTTGGAACCGGGGCCGCTGTAGCCGCTATACAAGCCGCAGATGTTGCAGGTCGGCTCATAGAGCAGCTTACGCGTCATGGCTACCGGATCGTCAGTGGGGCCGAGCAGTTGGTGTGCCTCCCAGCCCTTGCGCAGCGCCTCACTATCTATGGGGAAGCGTTGCAAAAGCTCCGCTTCGCGCTCAGTTGGGGGCCGCACGTCATCATAAAAATGTGGAATCAAAATGTGCCCGGAGGAATCGCGCAGCGAACGCAGCGCCTCCAGCAGGCGCCAGGCCGCACTGGGCGCGATAGGCGCGTTGCTGGAATGCAGATCATAGCCCACACCTCGCGTACGCATCTCGACATACAACATCCCCTTGGCCCCGGCGTTGAGCGTGACGTTGCCCTCTGCGTCACGATATCCCGATTCCCACAGGCAGCCATCAGTCTTGATCAACTCCTGGTTGGCCGCCGCGAACTCCGCCAGGTGCGGGCTGCCCACCTCCTCCTCGCCCTCCAGCAGGAAGGTG
>JAFMRP010001433.1 GCA_017354095.1 Ktedonobacteraceae bacterium | reverse complement strand
GAGAGTGCCGCTCTCCTACGCAGGCCGTTTTCCCCTCATGTCACTGCTCAAACACGACTCCTTCGGAGCTACACCTTGTCTCGTTAAAGGGCGCGCTGTTCCAACTATGGGCAAATCCCGACTTTGAGCCAGGAACGCAGTACCTCTACAGTAACTCCGGCTACTGCCTCCTGGGCAAGATCATTGAAGTCGCTTCAGGCATGAGCTATGAAGCGTTCATCCAAACACACATCTTTCGTCCTCTGAGCATGAAACACTCGTACTACATGAGCAATGAGCCGATCATCCCCTCTCGTGCAAGTGGATATGTGAAAACCGTGCATGGCTATGAGCATGCCCCTTCTCTAAGTATGACCTGGCCCTATACAGCGGGATCGCTTGGATCGAGCTTGGCAGATCTCATCCGTTGGGATGCAGCATTGCCCACGGGATGCGTGTATGACTTCCCTACCTCGTCAGAAGGGAGGCTTCCTGACATCGTAGACTCCGAAAAGAAATGACAGTACACTCCTGTTGAGATCGAAAACAATGAGCGATTCCAAAAAGGAGAATCCTGTCATGGAAGCAGTATACTATGCTGCCCGAGCCAATCTCCGACGACTGATGATCCTGCATCCCACCTGGACCCGTAGCCAGTTCGCCCAAGCAACGGGAATGTCGAGAAGTTGGGTCGACAAATGGAAAAAACGTCTTTTGAATGCGCCCAAAGACGATGAACAGGTGCTGCAAGGTCTCTCACGGGCACCTCATCATCCCCCGCCTCGGCTCGACCAACAGGTGGTGGACCGAGTATTGGAGATCCGGGATGATCCCCCAGAAGATTTGAGACGCACGCCAGGCCCCAGAGCGCTTCTCTATTATTTGAACCGAGATGAGACCTTCAAAGAAGGGAAGCTGCGGCTCCCGAAATCGACTCGGACTATTTACCGCATCTTGAAAGAAAACGGACGCATCGCTTCTCGTCTCCCCATAGTCACTGAGCCGACTGAGCGTCCCGCACCGATGCAGCATTGGCAGCTCGACTTTAAAGATGCCTCCAGCGTCCCGACTGACGCACACGGCAAAAAGCAACATGTGGTAGAAATCCTCAATATCATTGACAAGGGCACCTCAGTCCTGGTAGCCCACCACGTTCGCTCCGATTTTAGCGCGGAGACAGCTCTGGCGGCTGTCGCACAGACGTTTGCTGAACATGGATTACCTACCTCTATCACGCTTGATCGCGATACGCGCTGGGCGGGAGCCCCTCAAGGCAGTGATTTTCCCGCTGCCCTTGTTCGCTTTTGTCATGCTCTGGGAGTCGCTGTACTCCTTTGCGATCCGCATCACCCTCAACAAAACGGCTTCGTCGAACGCTATCACCGCACGCTCAATCAGGAGTGCTTGAAGCGAGAGCGGCCTAAGACCATAGATGAGGTGCACCAGGTGACAGAGGCATTTGCATCCCACTATAATTGGCAGCGACCACATCAAGGCATCAGCTGTGGTAATCGCCCTCCTCGGGTTGCCTTCCCCACCCTGCCTTCTCTGCCAAAGGTTCCCGACCTGGTCAACCCTGATGCTTGGTTAAGCCAGGTGAAAGGCCAGCATCTCGTGCGGCGGGTCAATCGCCAGGGATTTGTGAAAGTCGATTTGTCCCCCTACTATATCTCAAGCAAACTCGCGGGTCAGAAAGTGACTTTATCCATCCAGGCTCGAGAGCAGAGTTTGCAAGTCGTCTATCCTCAGGAGTATCGGCGTTCGCTCCCGCTCAAGGGGTTGCATCAACGAGCATTACCTTATCAGGAATATCTCGCACTCATGCAGCGCGAAGCTTCGACGCAACAGCGCCTGCTTAGTTTGGGGAGATGGAAAATCCGCTCAGACTGATCGCCTCCCACACACGATGCCAGGAAGCTGTCCCTCTGACGAGGTAGGGAAGTCATACAGGTTGCGCAACGAGTTTCACTGAGCAAGA
>JAFMRP010001432.1 GCA_017354095.1 Ktedonobacteraceae bacterium | reverse complement strand
ACTATCGACCAGGGCCCGCAAGAAAATCACCAGCTTTTCCAAGGGCCTCTCTGAGATCCTGGCAGGCGCGGCAGAGCCGGTGATGCGCTACGCCACCATTTACCTGATGATTGCAACCGGCATCCCCTTCTTGCGCGTGGAGGCAATCTATTGGGCCTGCATTGCCATTGTCATCGTTGCGCCTGAATTCGTGCTCCTGGGTGCGCTCGCCATTGGGGAAAACGCCTATAAGGCAGGGAGCAGGGCCTGGGCGAAGGTGCTCTTTGTGGTGTGCGCGCTGCTCGCCATTATCATGATAGCCACCTTTGTGGACATTTTCATTATTCCCTTTGACGCGATGGCCATCAAGATCCTGAACTTTTGCCGGTGCCTGGTGGCCGTTGGCTTTTCCTTCACGCTCAATAAGCTGGAGGCGGAGGCGGATCGAGAGGCGCCCACCATCGACACGCTAGACGGGCTGAAGGCCTCCCTATTGGCGCAGATCAGAGCAGAGATGCCAGCGCCTCAACAGATCGATGTGACGGCCCTGGCCCAGCAGATCATCACAGAGGTGCAGGCCAGCATCCCAAACGCTCACCCATCGATCGACTATCACCAGCTGGCGGCGACCGTTGCCCCGATGATCGAGGCCGGCCTCACGTCCACCCTGCACAGCGAACTGAAAGCCACCCTGGCCAGCGTTTCACATCCACAGGTGGTGGCCTCAGAGCCACCCGAGAAAGCCACGAGAGAAGAGCAGAAGACCACCAGCAACGCCGGCTCCAGAGCCACCAGGAAACTGGTCTCAGAGCCACCCAGAGCCACAGCCGAAGCCAGTGAGAAAGGCGCGCCAGAGGAGCGTTTAGAGGCAGCGTACCAGGATCTGGTTGACAGCGGAAAAGAGCCAACGGGCCGGGCCCTGGCTGGCCTTGCGAAAGTGGGGCGGGCTCGTGCAGGTGAGTGGTTGGAGGCCAGGGCCAGAGCCACCCACAAGGCCGGCTCTCAGAGCCACTCTTCTGGAGTCCAGAGCCACCAGGACACTGATGAATTACTGGCCTCCATTCTGGATGGAAAGCCGGACGCGGCGTAACGAAAACCATGTCACGAAAATAGAGCGCGCAGGACTCATCCCTTGCAAGGGAATGGGGGCGCGCTTTTCTTATGCCTCGCTCGACTCCTGGCTCTCGGGCGTGTCTGAGACCGGTTCTATCAGTTCTCTTGCATCCACGTCTAATGCCTTTGCCAGCCTATCTAATGTGATCAGAGTAATATTGGTCGCTGAGTCCCGCATCACCCTCTGTACCACTCTGATATCTAAACCAGATCGTATCACCAATTGCCTTTGGCTGACTCCCTTCTGCTGTGCAACCTCTCTGACCTTCAAACGCAGCATATTCTCACCCTTCCCGCCTGAGATACACAGCAGTCTAACAGGAGCAGATGCTTGACAGCAGTTCGCAAATAATCATATTGTTAACTAGCAGTTGCTATATAGCAGTTGCTTTTATACCCACTATCGACAGAAAGCAAAAACCAAGTAGTCACCAAAGAGGCAAAAAACGATGAACGACGTCATCACACAAAGCGGCCTGAGCCGCTGGGGATCTCCACCTGAGGATCCTCCACAACCTCCGCCTGACCGGCCAACGTTCTTGATGCTCATGAACTGGCACAATATCGACACGCGAACGCTCTGGCGTGCCAGTGGCTACCGCATCAATCCACTTTTCATTGAAGCGCTCAAGGCCAATATCGGCATGCCGCTCTACCTGGTTGAGCAGCTGCTCACAACCTTCAACCAGGTCACTGGCCAGCGCTACCAGGTCAGCGATATCCGGGTGAAGTTGATGGAGGGCAGGCGATGAGCAGCGAAACGTATATGCCCCAACACTTCCCGTTGAAGTCGATCAGGTCACCCAAGGGCATGTATCCTGAAGCGATCGCGTACCTGGAGCAGCACGGCTGCGTCATCACGCCCT
>JAFMRP010001431.1 GCA_017354095.1 Ktedonobacteraceae bacterium | reverse complement strand
GGTGACGACATAGTCATATTTTGTTTTAGCGAGGAAGGGAATAGTGACAGAAGCACATATTGCTGAAGTGATCTGGCAGGCGGGTCGGGATACTGATCCATCGAGGTTGGCCTCGGAGGATATGGTGAAAGCGTTTCAAGAGCGGTGGGGCGATTTCGCGCCAGAGACGTTGCGGCGCGCGCTGGAGCATCCGACGGAACCCCACGTACTCTGGGGGTGGGATTTTAAGGTGCTGGCGCTGTTTGCGCTGGGATACCTGGCTCCTGCAGGGATAGAGGAGATCCTGACCCCATTCTTGCAGGCAGAGAAGCGTAAAGAGCGCTGGGCGACTGCCATAGCTTTGGGACGGCTGCGAGATGAGCGTGTTTTTCCCCTGTTACAGGAGCTACTGGTTGATGGGCTCAGTGATGCGCTTCCTACTGAGGATCAGATACAAGACTATGGATGGTTTCTCTCGCAGCGATGGACTATCGCGGGTATACTAGGGGAGTGGGGCAATCCCCAGGCTATTCCCGCACTGCGTCAAGCACTAGGGATGTGCTGGCATCTGGAACAGCGACCTGCTCCCTTTGGTGATGGGAGCTGGAAATCGTTACGAAATAGCTGGTGGCATTCTTATGAAGACCATCTCTGCTATGCGTTGGGGCAGCTGGGAGCCTGGGGAACGCTCATTGGGTTGGACCTGGATGAGGTTCACCTGAAGATAGCGATGTTCTATTATGCGCTCGGAACATTGGGGATGACGGACCGGAGGATTTTTAATTCGCTGAATATGTGTAAATTGTGGCGTGTACCTGAGAAATTTCAGACAGGTCTGCTGCAGCTGGGACCGCATATTCAGGTGAATGATCCGCGTGTCTATGAGATCCTCGAACGGCCTGGACCATGGATGGCGATTCTCGAGCGGGAGTTCGCGGCAGTCGCTAAAGAAAAAAGCTCGTTTGTGGACCAGGAAACCGTGATGCAGGTTCTTGAAGAGCGCTATGGGTTCTCGAAGGAGGAGCAGCAGGCGTATGTTGTGCAGTTTCATGATACGTATGAAACGCGGTATAACGAGGAGTGATTTTGTTTGGGCTGTTGGTCCTTCCCCGGCTTTCTCTGTGCAGGGGCTCCCTGAGGCTGGTACGTGACCAGCCTGCGTTATTTATTGCGTTCGCTTCGGACAAAGAGGATTGTGCCGGCGATAAGGAAGAGTGCGAACATTCCGGTCATGATTAGAAGGTTCATGAGCGGTGAGAGGAGGACGACCTTCTCGTAAACTGCTGGCTGTCCCTGGTAGTAGACGGCTCGTGTCAGGTCTACTGCATAGCGCAGGGGGGCTATTTGTGATGCAAGATCGAGGTAGGGCGGAAGCCCTTTGAGCGGGTTAAAGACACCTGCCAGGATGAGCTGGGGGACGATCAAGAATGGCAGGATCTGATTCGCGGCTCGCTGACTGCCGATGGTCGCGAGGAGGAGCAGGCCGAAAGCACCACCCAGCAGGCAGGTGACAAAGGCAACGAAAAGCAGGCCTGGAAGCGCCGTCCAGTTTATCTGTATGCCTATGATGGCGCTAAATGCGACAAGTACAACGGCTTGCGCAAAGGCTACCAGCGATTCTCCCAGAATTTTGCCGAAGATGAGGGAGTAGCGCGAGATGGGGGAGATGAAAATCTCCTGGGCGAAGTCGTTTTCGCGGTCCTCGATCAGTGAGACGATGCCGAGAGCAGTTGATTGGAAGAGAGTTTGCGCGAATACTCCCAGGAAAACGAATGTCAGGTAGTTGTAGCCAAGGTTTGAACCGAGTGAGGCTTGCAGTCCCTCGCCAAAGAGACCAATGAGGAGAACTGGCAGGACCAGTGTGGCGATCAGGCGTGAGGGATCACGCGTGAATTTTAATACGTCGCGATAGGCGAGAGCGAGAATCGCGTTGGTTTCCCGTTTGATTCCAAGCATGTTATTTTTCTCCGATGGGTTCCAG
>JAFMRP010001430.1 GCA_017354095.1 Ktedonobacteraceae bacterium | reverse complement strand
ATCTACGAGCACATGTCCTTGGCGGGTCGAGTATGCCAGGAAGACACCCACCTGACAGTTTTCCTTGCGCCCCGCTGTGCCGCTATATTGGTTTTTCACTCCTGCCGATTTCTTTCCCTTCTTCAAAAATCCGGTTTCGTCAACGACGAGGATCGCCTCCGGATCTGCCAGATACTCCTTGACATAGCCAATCAGATCATCGCGAACCACATCCGCATTCCAGTGGGCCGTATTGAGCAAACGTTGCATGCCATCTGGGGTCGCCTCTCCCGCTTCTTCGGCGAGTTGCCAGCCGTTCTTGCGCTCCACGGAGCTAAGTAAGCCTTGCAGATACGCCAAAGCGCGTTTACGTGGCTCAGCACGGGCAAAGTGCGAAGCAATCCGGGTGTGCAAGCGCTCCAATTCTTTGGCCCATTCGTCAACATCCTTCACTTGTGGCTGATAGGACATCTTCTTCCACTCCTCTCATCGGCTCTTTCTTTCCTATCTTACCATAAGTGCGGCTGTAGTATTAGAAAAGTATGGATGTTCTTTTTAGAGGGTTTAATCAGCAGCTTCCCGTTATATTTACGGAGATGCTGGCCGAGAAAATCAAAGCCGTTCTCAATGTGCGTGATGAGCGTTTTCTCCTGGGAGAGTGTCAACCCGCGTTCTCTCATGAATTGCTCCACGAGCGGTTGGACCTCGTTTTCTAAGACCTCTTTCGACCTGCCTGTAACGATAAAATCATCGGCAAAACGCACAAAATTGATCTTCTCGTTTCCTCCGGTAGGACTCCGCTATCCGGTGAAAAGGGAAGGGGGACTTGAAAAAGCAAGCGTCCTTTGGCAAGCTGTAGCCTATGCAAACAGGAACAGAGCCAGTGGACGCATCGAAGGTATTTTGCCCCAACCAGATGTGTTCCGCAAGAGGCCAGATCGCCAGGGGCAATATCACTATTCATGATCGGTCTCGGCAGCAATTTTGCTGCAACGTCTGTCATCAGACGTTTTCGGCTCGACGCGGCACGATGTTTTTTGGCTTGCGCAAACCTGTTGAGCTGATGGTCATCGTGGTCACGCTCCTGGCGTACGGATGCCCGCTTCAGGCTATCGTCCATGCCTTTGGATTGGATGAGAGGATAGTGGCCGATTGGCGGGATCGAGCAGGCAAGCATTGTCAACAGGTGCATCAGAGTCTGGTTGAACAAGGGAAGCTGGATCTCATGCATGTTCAAGCCGATGCGCATTCGGGTCAAAGGCTGCAAGATGCTGGCCTGGATGGGCCTGGCGATGATGGTCTCGACGCGCCTGTGGATTGCAGGAGTGGTCCAATCCTCACGTGATCGGAGTCTGGCAGATCGACTGCTTGAGCAGGTCCGCCGATGTGCGGCTAAGCTTTGCCCTCTGCTGGTGTTGGCCGATGGCTGGGCGGCTTATCCAGGCAGTATTTGCCGGGCCTTCCGAGAGAAGGTCAAGAAAACTGCTGGGCTGGGACGAGCGAGTCTGGTGGTCTGGCCGCAATTGCACATTGGCACGACGACCTTGCAAGCCTGCCAAGGTGATGCCCCGTCCTCCCAGACGTCAACTGCTTCGTCTGCGAAGGGGGTCTTATGCTCGACCACCGGATAGGGGAGTCCTACCTGGGATTCACTGACGAGGTTCGTCTAAAAATTCTTGTGTTTCTACTTCTATTCTCCCTGAACTAGCATGATGCTTGATCTGATTGTGATCTATCTGAATCGTGGTAAGTGTCGCTCCATCTGCAAAATGTATTGACTGCGCGTAAAGGATCGGAGAGGCAGACCCCTCAGGTCGCCGTTGCTCCACAGAAAACTCCACAGCGTTAAGGCCATCCTCTTTTGGTTTCTCTACACGTACCATGATCGCACTATCTTCCGTGACACGCTCTGTCACTTGTCTAGAGGCATGCTCAGACAGCACGTTGTCAACTGAGACTGGCTCCGTCCAGGAGGTTTCTCG
>JAFMRP010001429.1 GCA_017354095.1 Ktedonobacteraceae bacterium | reverse complement strand
GACCCTGGCTCGCACTGGCCATCCTCATTAAATTGGTCCTTTTGCTCTGGATCGTTGTCTCGGAGCTCTTCCGTGACCGTTGTTCGGCCCGATGAGCCCCTTTGAAACATCTCGTCTCAGCGTTTTGTTCTCTTTTGCCAGGCATGCTAGCGCATGCCTGGCTGCAGGCCTTCCTAGTGGAGCGCCGCAAAAGGACTCCTCAGGAACATACCTCATCATTGCTTGCAGAGGTCTCAAAGGCCGAACATGTTGGCGCATGTTCGGCCCGATGAGCCCCTTTGAAACACCTCGTCTCAGCGTTTTGTCAGGTTCTCCATGCGCAGTCTCGCATATGGAGGATCTGGCGTCAAGCAGCATCACAAGGAGGACGATGCATGAAGGGCCATGTCCCTTACACACGCGAGTACGCTTCCCCCACTTCGCGGCTGACCAAAGAAGAAGAGCAAGCCTACATCGAACGTGCACGCACTGGAGGGGAGCAAGAACACCATGCTTTTCTTCTCAGCTTTCGGGGATATATCCACCGCCAGGCGGTACGTTATGTACGCCAATGGAACTCCCCTCGCATCGAATATGACGATCTCGTGCAGGAAGGAAGCCTTGCCGCGACCACGCATCTGGAGCAGGCATTAGCCCATGAGACTCCCTATCCCTACCTGCGCAAGGTGGTTGTCAAAGCCATTACGGATTATTGCTACGAGCACATCACGCCAATTAAAAAGCCTCGTCAGCATCGCAGCAAGGGGTCATTTCGCACTATTCCCGTCGTGAGTCTAGACGCACTGCTTTCGGCGGAGAGTTCTACCCGTGATCTCGATCTGCTCTCGCGCACCGCTACCTCTGCGCAAAGAGATGACTATGTTCTCTTGCATCGGGCGATCGACCAGCTTCCTGGGCGGCAGCGCGAGGTGATTAAGCGGCACTTTGGGTTTGAAGGGATACCCGAAACCCTCTACTGCATTAACCAGAGTCTACAAACGCAATCCCCAACCAAACGCGCAACCAAGGCCTACACCTATCAACGCAAGGCCCTGGGGCGGCTGCGGACGCAACTCCCCGCGCTTGCTGGAATGACCCCAGATCAGATACGCGAGCGCCATATCGGTACGCTTCCATTCCACCCCTGGGAGGTGCCGTTATGACGCTTGCTCTGAGACCGTACCAGGAGACGAGCACGCAGAAGGTCCTTGCTGCCTACCAGCGCCAACCGCGTGGCGGCAAGGCCTTACTGGTCCTCCCAACAGGGGGAGGGAAAACGCTGGTGTTTACCGAGGTGGCGCGCCGCTTAGGGCTCAATACCCTTGTCATCGCGCACCGTCAGGAACTGCTGCAGCAAGCCGCCGACAAGTTCCGCCTGGTCGATCCGCTTGCGGCGATCGGCCAGGTGGGCGCGGGGCGACATGAGTATGGCTACCCCATCACGGTGGCCAGCGTCCAGACTATCAGTCGCCCGGAACATCTCAACACCCTGCCGCAGTTCGGCTATGGCCTGGTCATTGTTGACGAGTGCCATCACGCCCCCGCGGCAGGCTACCAAGCCGTGCTCAAGGCCCTTCCTCACGCCTTCGTGTTGGGGGTGACCGCTACTCCTGACCGCCTGGATCAACAGCGCATTGAAGCCATCTTTGGCGAACCAGTGTTCACGGCGACCATTCTGAATCTAGTAGAGCAGGGATACCTCTGCGATCTACGAGCGATCGCGGTGCATAATACCGGGGCCTCTCTGGATGGTCTGCATACCCAGGCGGGAGATTTCAAAACGGAGGAGTTGGAAGAGGTCGTCGATACCAGCGAGCGCAACGAACGCACCGTGAGCGCCTACCTGGAGCACTGCCAGGGGCGGCAGGCCCTCTGTTTCGCGGTGACAGTCGCGCATGCCGAGCACCTGGCCGACGCCTTCAACCGCCGAGGGGTGCGCGCCGCCGTGGTGAGCGGCGAGACTGCACCCGAGGAACGCAGACGC
>JAFMRP010001428.1 GCA_017354095.1 Ktedonobacteraceae bacterium | reverse complement strand
AACTCCTCTGGCGATTTCACCAGGCGAATACCACGACCACCACCACCCGCGACGGCTTTGAGCATGAGAGGCGTGCCAACCTCTTGCATCGCCTCCTGGGCCTCAGCCAGCGTGCGCAGAACAGGCGTTCCGGGCAGAGTAGGTAATCCGGCACGCGTCATTGCTTCACGCGCCGAAACTTTATCGCCCATCACATTCATGACTTTCGCCGACGGGCCAATAAAGGTGATATTAACATCGTTGCAAATTTCGGCGAAACTGGTGTTCTCGGAGAGAAAGCCATAGCCGGGATGAATCGCATCTGCGTTAGAAATAAGTGCGGCGCTGATAATGTTCGGAATATTCAGATAACTCTTTCCACTCGGTCCCGGGCCAATGCAGATCCGCTCATCTGCCATACGCACGGGGAGCGAGTCGAGATCGGCCACCGAATGCACGATAACACTGCGTATCCCCATCTCCCGGCAGGCTCGAATGATACGCAGGGCAATCTCACCACGGTTAGCTATTAAAATTTTACGCAACATAAGTCCATAAGATGAAGCCAGCAGGCTTCACCGTGCTCCTCATTAACGATAAGCCCCGGTAAGGGTGTTGTGTACGCAATTATATCACAGGCGTAAAGATTGAGGGGCACACAACAGACGAGCCGCTATTGAAACATGGCTCGCCTGCGCTTTTGCTTTTTATAGAACGATAGACAGTATACTACGATTCGCTGCTGGGAGAAACCTTTCTCCTATGCCTGATACGCTGGAATACCAGCAATCCCAGGCACAGCACCACAGCCAGGCTACCTGCAATCCACGGCGAAGCACCCATAGGCAGCGTGGGCAGCCACGACGGCATCTCCTGGTCGTGCGTCTTTTCAATGATCGCGTTGGGCGCCGTACCATACGTGGCCAGACGGATAACACCGGCTGAGTTAATAGCCAGGTCGTAGGTAACTTGCGGGCTCGGCGCGTCCAGGGTCAGATACGTAAACCAGCTGTTACGCGGTATCCATTTCATGTTCCGATCACTGGAGAGGTCTTTGTAAAACCTGTCGCTCATCGGCTCCTGGAATGCAACCTTAAAACCCGGCGCGCCGGGCACCTCGCTGTTGACGGCTGATTGACCAAGCTTGGCGTTGAGATCAGACGTGTTGATCGGCTGATCGGTCAGGAAGTAGAGATCGGCCTGCACCTGCTGATTTCCTAGCGCCAGAATTTCTAGAGGTACCCAGGGATGAGGGGTCTTCATGGTGATCAGCAGGGGCACCCCGTTTCCTTGCAACTGGTGACGGGCAATAGCAGCAGCCGTATCATACTTGGCAGCCATAAATATTGGACTGCCCTGCGCATACATCAGCAGGTGCGAACGTGTTTCAAAATCGACATAAAAATCATTCTGGTTGGCCCAGTTGAGAACCTCCTGGCCACTGCCACGAATAACCGTGACGTTCAGCGCCTCGACTTTAACCTGCTGCAGCACCTGCGCGCTGCTGGCGGCAGTATCGGCTCCGGCAAACTGGAGCGACTTGCGCTGGGGATGGCTCTCAATATCCATGCGTTGAAATGTCCAGGCTCCACCAGCTTCGATCTTCTCTGGCACCGCCGGCAGGGGCACAATCCAGCCGATATTCGAGGCCTGGCCCTGGTAGGCAAAGCTGGTCATATAATGCTCGACACCGTCATGCCAGGCTACCAGCGTGGTGGCTCGATCAAGATGCACATCTCCATCAGGAGCAATCAGCCCACCACAGGCAAATGATGGCAACGCCTGAGTAGCAACGAGGATAAGAGCGGCCACTAGTGCCACAGATAACTTTTTGAACATCGCAAAATGCCTCCTCATTCTCTGCGTATTTACAGCAAAGACGTCGCCCACCAACAAAAAGTTCCCTATGGTACTATCAATGCTACTATCGTCAATATCCCCTGAGCTTCTTAAGCAGAAATTTCTTATTAATCTGCGCTTTGGC